>CAMOMM010000047.1 GCA_946619805.1 uncultured Bacillota bacterium
TTCAGCTATACGGTTCTCGTCAAGTATGCCGTAATACTGCGCGATCAGGGTTTAAACGCTGCTGAGATCTATGAGAAGCTGACAGAAGCACTGCAGAAGGTCAGGATCATTGCCGCTTTTGATACTCTTGAATATCTCAAGAAAGGCGGACGTATTTCCGGAACAGCCAGTGCCATCGGTACCGTATTGGGGATCAAGCCCATCATTACGATAACTGACGGCAAGGTTGACGTACTGAAGCTGGTCAGAGGCACTAAGAAGAGTTATGTGGAAGTTGACCGGTACATGGCAAAGGGCGGGGAAATCGATCTTGAGATGCCGTTTGTGTGCGGCTACACCGGAACTTCATCCATACGGACCGATAACTTCATGGAAGAATACGGCAACAAGTACTTCAACAGGAAAGTTGAAGAACTGGTAGTGGGAACAACCGTAGGTTCCTATGCCGGGCCAAAGGCCTTTGCCCTGGCATACTTTGTAAAATAAGAGAAAGAAAAAACCTGGAGGATGATTTCCTTCAGGTTTTACTTTTTTCTTTTGAATATGCCGGTAATTGATGACAGTCCTGAATTGACCTTTTCTCCCCGGTAGTTGAGCTGTCTGACGCGGGATTCCTTATCAGGCATCAAATCACGTAAGGTGTTATAGCATTTTACCAGCTGGAAGGTGTTCCGGGTGACTCTTTCGCCGTAGTTCATGGTGAAGATGGCACAGGAGGCATTCTGATTGCTGTCACGGATGGTCCATTCGTAAATGTCCTCCAGCAGCAGCTTTCTTGCCAGCTCAGGATTCTTTTCATCATATATGACAAGACAGTTATCATACATGTCCATTACCTTGTGATCTCTGACTTTTGTCAGAGCAAAAAAGACGGCAGCCAGAAGGACGATTCCTGTAATAATTGTCAGTATGTGTCTGATCAGTATCCGCCCAATGGCAATGGGAATTGCCAGATAGACGGCAGTGTTGTTCTTATACATGATGGTTCTTACCGGATTACCGGTTACGATTATCTGACTGGCGGGTACAAAACCGCTGACTGAACTGTTTGTATTTTCTTCCATGTTGGGGCCTTCTTTCAGTATTAATATATATTCTGTGTCTGAATAAATGAAGCAAAACCGGGCTATTATGGGTTTTCGATGTCTGTTTTTGTACAAATGCGCAATAATAATGATTGTTTCTTTTCGTAAATGAAAAAAATATTGTACACCGTTTTTTATATATTTATACTAACAATATGAAATAAGAAAGCGGTTCCATATGATCTATACAGTTACATTGAATCCATCTATAGATTACTTCCTGAAATTTGACAGAACTGTTCTTGATGATGTCAACAGAATCAATGAAAGCAGTTTTGTCGCTGCAGGAAAGGGAATCAACTGTTCAAAGATGCTTGATGTTCTCGGCATTCCTTCACAGACTATCTACTTTTCGGGAGGAAGAACCGGAGATTTCATTAATGAATCGCTTAAGCCTTATCATTTCCTGACAGCTCATCCGATCGCAATTGACGGACTGACCAGGATCAATGTCAAGGTTTACGGCAGTGTGGATTACGCTTTCAACCCGACAGGACCTCTGGTGGAAGAAGGACCGAAACAGGAACTGCTGGATCATCTGAAAATACTGAACAGTGAAGATGTCGTCATCATTTCAGGAAGTCTTCCAAGAGGTGTTGACAAGGACTATGTCAAGACGATGTGCCGCCTGATTTCAGAAAGAGGTGCCAAGAGTGTTCTGGATGTACCTAACTTCAAGGTAGCGGATTTCGAAGGACTGGATGTCTATCTGATCAAGCCGAATACAGATGAACTGAGGTACATGGTTGATGAAGAAAACATCAACGAAGATAACTACAGAGATTACATGAAGAAAATACAGGAAGCCGGAGTGAGAAACATCCTGCTGTCCATGGGTAAAAACGGAGCTCTGTATTATGGAGAATATGGAACATATCACGTCAGTACTCCAAAGATAAAAGTGGTAAAAAGCATTGGGGCAGGTGACTCAATGCTGGGAACATTTGTCGCAACGATTCTGCAGACAAATGATATAGAAAAAAGCTTACGTCTGGCCTCTGCAGCCAGTACATCGATCGTCAGCTGTGAGGGTATGCCTAGTGCAGAGATGATTAATGAAATGACTGAAAGAATTGCAGTGACCAGGATTAAATGATGGAAGGAGAACAGAAAATGGCATCATTAAACGTAGTATTCGCAAGAATTGATAACAGACTTATGCACGGTATCGTAATGACTCAGTATTTCCCTAGCACAGGTGCTAAGAGAATCATGGTCGTCGATGACGAGATCGCCAGCAATCCGGCCAGAAAGGAAATGATGAATCTGGCTAAGCCTAACGGCGTTGCTTCATCAATCATTACCTGGGAAAAGGCAAAGGAAAACATTCTGGCTGACAAGTACGGACAGCAGACAATCTTCCTGCTGGCTAAAAGCCCAATCACAATCAATGAAATCATGAAGCTCGGTATCAAGATCGACAAGCTGATCATCGGCTGTACAGATCTGTTAGGCGAAGGCCACAAGCTTTCTGACAGAGCTTATGTTACAGATGAAGAATTACAGGCTATGCGCGAGATCCGCGATAAGGGCTGTAAGATCGTTGTCCAGCACAATCCTCAGACCCCTCAGGTCGATGTCTGGTCAATCGTTAAATAGGCAAAATATATTATAGAAATATATTTAAAGAAAGGAGAATTTTCTATTTTATGTTTGGTATGAATTTTCTACAGGCAGTGTTAATTATCTTATTAGCCGCCTTCAAAGCCGTAGACTTATTCGGACCGCAGACAATGGTTCTGGGATGGAGCCACGTCGGAATGGGTTTTCTTACAGGCTTAATTTTGGGTAAACCTCAGTTAGGTTTGGAAATCGGTGCAAATCTGTCTCTGATGTCCCTGGGTGTTGTTGGATTAGGTGGAGCTTCAGTTCCTAACTTCTCCTTAACAACTGTCGTTGCTACAATCGTAGCTTGCCAGACTGGTCAGGACTACACAGTAGGTTTAACAATCGGTTTACCAGTTGGTATGATGTCAGTTTATCTGGACATCTTAATCAAGACTGTTGGTGTTGGTATCGCAAACCGTGCACAGGCTTTAGTTGATGCCGGCGAATTCGAAAAGGGTGTTAACTCTATCTTATTAATGCCAGTATTAAACGTCTTACAGTATGCTTTACCAGTAGCAATCGTTATCTTTGCCGGACAGGGCGTTACTGAAGCAATCGTTAATGCTATGCCAGATTGGTTAGCAAACGGCTTACAGGTAGCTGGTAAGTTATTACCTGTTACAGGTATGGCTATGCTGTTAAACTACATGCCTGTCAGCAAGCATTGGCAGTATCTGATTTTAGGTTTCGTATTATATTCTTACTTAGGCTTATCAATTCTGCCTATCGGCTTAATTGGTTTAGTATTTGCAATGATTTACTACAACAGCCAGTCTCAGATCATTGAGCTGAAGAACACAGGCGTTGCAGTAGGAGGTGACATGGAAGATGAGTAGACCAGTATATCAGTTAACAGAAAAGGATATCAAGGAAGCCAATTTCCGTTTCCTTTGGGTATCAATCGCAGCATTTAACTATTCAACTCAGAACGGCCCAGGCGTAGCTTTCGGTTTAGCAAAGGCTTTAAGAAAGCTGTATCCAGATGACAAGGATTACATTGCCGCAATGGACAACCACTTCAAGTACTTCAACTCTCAGCCATACATGGCCAGCATCATCATCGGTGCAGCATTAGGTATGGAACAGGAATTAGGTATTGAAGGCGCTGATGCAATCCAGGACTTCAAGACTGGCTTAATGGGACCTACAGCAGGTATCGGTGACTCAATCTTCTGGATCATGATGCCAGCAATCTTCACCCCAATCGCAGCTGCCATGGCAGTTCAGGGCAACATCTTAGGATGGCTCATCGAAATCGCATACTGGATCGTATTACACGTATTCCGTACACGTTTCTTCGGCTGGGGCTTCAAGATGGGTTCAGGCTTCATTTCAGTCATTAAGGACAGACTGCCGTTAGTTACTGACTCTGTTGGTATCTTAGGCTTAGTCGTATTAGGTGCTTTAATTCCTTCAACAGTAGGAATTACAACTCCGTTAAGCTTCACATTATCAACTGGTAATACAATCGTTATCCAGGACTTAATCAATACATTATTACCTAACGCTTTAGGTGTCTTAGCTACATTCATCGCTGCCAAGTTATTAGGCGGTAAGAAGGTCACTATGACCCAGTTAGTTCTTGGTGTATTAGTAGTCGCTATCGTATTATCAGCATTAGGTATCATTGCTTAATCTGTGACTTGCCAGGGGCTGGCTGATTGCCGGCCCCTTTTCTTTTCAAGGAGGTAAGAACAAATGAGAATTGCGTTTAGAAAAATAGTTATTACTCCACAGAAACCCTGCATGCAGGCCGGTTATGTTCAGAGAACTCATGAATATACCGAAGTACATGATGACATCTATTCCACGGTATTTGTCATAACGAACAGTAATTCCAGATTCGTCTGGATCGGTGCTGATGTCGTCTGTTTTAATAAGCAGTTTGTGGCCATGCTAAAACAGCAGCTTAATGAAAAAGGCATATCACTGGATGACTCCAGTCTGGTGATTGGCGCTACGCATGACCATTCCAGTGCCAGTACCAATCTGGTAGATGATGATTATGGCAAGGCCAACAGAGAATACGCTGAGTATCTGTGTGGCTTATATGTGGATACCATCACTGAGCTGTGGAATCAGGAAGGTGAAGAAGTAACCGCCAGGTACTGCAGTGCTGTCATTGACGGTTTATACAGTAACCGTAACGATGCCAATAAGCTGTCTGATAAGGTTGTCCATCTGCTGGGATTCTTCAGGGAAGACAGACCTCTTGCGGTATTCTGCAATCTCGCCTGCCATAACACCGCCCTTGGCCCGGACAATTACCGGCTCAGCAGTGAGATATTCGGCATGGCCAGAATTCACCTGGAGGAAAGGATTGGCGGAACTTTCATGATGACCAATTCCAATGCCGGAGACATGGGAAACCGCCAGTACCGTACAGGCCAGCAGTTTAAGGATGCTGAATTAATGGCCTGGAATCTGGCTGATCAGATCGTAAGAAAACATACCCCATGGACTGATGTCTGCATGGAGCATGTATCACATAAACATATTGAATTCCACAAGACAATAATGCTGGATTCCAGTATCTACATTCCAAAGATCGCTGACTTTGAAGAAAGACTGAAACATACGGATGATCTGACTGAAAGAAAAGTCCTGTTATCCGGTATTGCCGGATTCAGGGTAAAGATGAAATACGGTGACGGGCCAAAGGAATTAGTCATGCCGGCAGATATCTTTACCTTTGAGGATCTGCAGATCGTTGCCGTTCCGGGAGAGCTTGGCTCTGTATTAGGTCTGGGAATCAAGGCAGCTTCAAAGAAACCGCATTGCATTCTGTGGGGATATGTCGGTGCCTGTGATCTTGGCTATATGGTTGATGAGGAAGCTTATCGGCTGGAGTGTCAGGAGACCAATACCACGATTTATCCATGCGGTACGCCAGAAGAATACCGAGACTTCATTATTTCAAATCTCTAGAAGAAAAAGGAGCAGTGAAATGCTGCTCTTTTCGTTGTATGAAAAAACAGCTTTTCGGCTGTTTTTTCTATAATTCGACTTTGCTGGTAATTGCAGTGATGGAACTTCCATCCAACACAACATCGATATCCGGGTCATAGTGGTGATTCATGACGGTTTCCACATTACGCTTATCAGATGTTTCATAATGGGTAACGGCTTCACTGTTGCTTGAACCGCCCATCTTCTTGCGGTTGATCAGACGTTCAGCCAGCTTGGCAGCATCATTGTGGATAAACAGACTCAGATCACAGTATTCATGGATGTCTTTCCAGTTTCCTTCATTATACAGGAGGTAATTTCCTTCGATCAGGACGATGTCACGGTCAATGGTAATGACATCATCAACGGAATCATGGATCTGGCGGCTGTAGAGCGGCCAGGTAATGTTTCCGGATTTGATTGCCTTAAGCTTGTTTCTGAGAGCGTCAACGTTGAAGCTTTCAGGGCAGCCTTTGTATATGGCCAGAGGTTCTGTTTTCCCGTCAACTTCCAATGTCATGTCCTTTATTACATCCTTCTTGTACATGAAGCCGTCAATGCCGGCAGCCTGCAGAGGAATGAGGTCATCATGGCTGTCGGAGAGATGCTGCAGGAAGTAGGAAAGTGTGGTCTTGCCGCATCCCGGAGGAGCAGCCAGAAATACTATCAGCTTATCTTTTCTGCTTTCCTTCATTCTGGTAAGCAGGCGCAGTAAAGGAAGATAGAATCCTTCTATGTCCTTTTCGTCAAATGTTGCGGCAACTTCAAGCCCGTTAACGGATAGATTGTAAACCATTATTCGTCATCCTCAGAGGCATTGGCACTCTGATAAGAGTTGACGTAGATGATGCTGGAAGAACACTCAGCAATGCATCCCTGAATGTCTTCTTCAGTAAGATAGTTATCCTGAGGCTTCAGCAGAACGGCCAGCAGTAACGGTGCATTGGTGCCGGTGAACAGATGGTAATGAGGTCTGTCCTTGTAGAAACCCAGCCACTGATTTACGGAACCGAACAGAATGTCGGAAAAGGCTACTATTTCATCTTCAGGATCCTGGGCATTGAAGTAGGCTTCCAGTTCTTCCCTGACGGTATTGCACTTGGTAAAGGCACAGATGGTCTTGACTTCATACATGCCGGGCATAAAGAATTCAACGGTGGCAGCCAGTCCTTCTGCCAGATCGCTGTGTGTTACGATAAGAACTTTTCTTTTCATTGTTATACCTCCGGTCAGTTTTACAACTAAATAAAAACACTTATTGCACAAAATATCAATGCAATAAGCGTTTTGCCAGAATATCGGTCAGTGTTTCTTGACAAATGCGCAATATTTATGAACAAATGCTACAGAAGTGCCATTTTGTCAGTTTCTATTATAGACGGAACCGGCTTTCCGACGTAATTGGTATGTGAGTCAGTGATGATGGTTACTTCGTCAAGGCTGGCATAACTGCATGGGTAGGCAACATTGAATTTGGTGTTGTCTGAAAGAACATAGGCTTTCTTGCTGTGAGTGATTACAGCTCTCTTTACTTCTGCTTCATATTCGTTGGTAGTGGTAACGCCCATCTTTTCATGTATTCCATTGGAACCGATGAAGCAGACATCGAAATAATACT
>CAMOMM010000048.1 GCA_946619805.1 uncultured Bacillota bacterium
GTATGCTCTTCAAACTTACCTTCACTCTTGCCGTGACCGTACAGTTCCACTCTTAAGGCGGCTATGCCAACCTCATTCATGACCCTGGCAACACCGACAATGTGTTCTTCTTCCATGTGGCCTGTCAGTCCATGAAAAACGATGGCCAGAGGACACTTGCCGTTGAAGTTTTCCGGCATTTCAAGCTTGGCATGCAGACGGATCCCGTCACTGTTAATGTAAAATTCCTTCATCTTTTCCTACATTCCTACACTATTTCATCTGATTTGATGCAGCCCTGACAACATGTCTGACCAGCACTGAAGTGGTAACTGATCCTATTCCACCCGGAACAGGTGTTATCTTGTCTGCAATCGGTTCAACTTCTTCAAACAGTACGTCACCGCACAGTTTCTGTTTTGTTTCGTTATAACTAATGCCAACATCCACAATCGTCTGCCCATTGCTGACATATTCAGAAGTAACTGACTCCATCTGTCCGGTACAGCAGACCACAATGTCTGCATTTTTGGTAATGGAAGCTACATCAATGGTCTTAGTGTGACATACCGTAACAGTAGCGTTCCGCTTCATTAACAGCATCGCCAGAGGCTTGCCAACTACCAGTGATCTTCCCAGCACCACCACGTTTCTGCCTTTAAGCTCAATGTTGTAGAACTTCAGTGTTTCCATGACCGCTTCAGCAGTACATGGTGCAAATCCTATCTTCTTATCAATGAAAACACCGGTCAGAGAACCATCAGTACAGCCATCAACATCCTTACCCGGGCTGATGAAGTTTCTGGCTTTTTCATTGTCCAGATACTTTGGCAGCGGTCTGAACATCAGTATGCCATGTACCTGCGGATCGTTGTTAAGTTCATCCAGAGTTCTGTAAAACTCATCATAACTGACATCTTCCGGAAGAATAGTATTTCTGACGGTTATGCCGACATTCCGGCACTTCTTCATTGCGCCTTTTTCGTATGAAACGTCATCACTTCTTTCACCGACCCTGAGAATCGCCAGAGTTGTATCTATTCCCTTTTCCTTAAGCTTTGCCACTTCTTCAGCAGTCTGTTCATCCAGAAAGGCCGCTACCGGTTTACCTTTTAATATTTCAGCCATTGGACAGCCTCTTTTCCACAGCCTGATAACAGTTCAGAGCTCTTTCGCCATACTCCTTCAGCATTTCTGCTGCCCTGTCTTCAAACTGTTCAGCATATTCTCTGTCTTTCATCAGTCTGGTATTAACCTTTATGTTTATGAAAGCACCGTAAATGGCACCATGAGCCAGCATTACGGACGTTGCTGCATCTGATACAGCCAGTTTGGAGCCGATAACTGCCAGTCTTTCATCCAGCTCAACCACCCTGCAGCATAACTGCAGAATATGATATGGCGCATTGGCTGCCACTTTCAGACAGCTTTCCATGATTCCGGCATAATCAGGATCATTCTTATCCATTGAATAGGCCTTAGCCAGTGGTTCAAAGGCTTCGGCATCCTCATTGACACAGTCAAGAAGGCTGACTCTTAACTCATCAGTCTCTTTCATTATCCGCTGGATCTCTTCTTCATATTCAGCGTATTTCTTTTTGCCGGAAGTCAGATTGGTAACCATTTCCGCCAGAGAGGCAGCCAGTGATCCCACTAAGGCACTTACTCCTCCGCCTCCCGGAACCGGGAGCCTGCTGGCAGATAATTCCGTGAATTCCCTTATACTTTTATCAAGCATAAACAATTCCTCCTTTAGAACAGTCCGGTTATTACACCATTCTCATCCACATCTATCTTTTCAGCTGCCGGAACCTTAGGCAGACCCGGCATGGTCATGATATCACCGGTCAGAGCAACAATGAATCCGGCTCCGGCAGAGACCTTAAGATTTCTGACCGTGATTCTGAATCCTCTTGGTGCTCCCAGCTTATTTGGATCATCAGTGAAGGAATACTGGGTCTTGGCCATGCAAATCGGCAAGCTGCCATATCCCAGTTCTTCCAGCTGCTTCAGCTGCTTTACAGCACTGCCAACCAGATCAACCCCGTCAGCATGATATATTTTAGTCGCAATCGCGTTGAGCTTTTCCATTATGGAAAGGTTCAGGTCATATGAGTATTCAAAACTGTTACTCAGCTCGCACAGTCTGACTACTTCCTCAGCCAGTGCCACACCGCCCTTACCGCCTTTAGCCCATACTTCGCTTAAGGCAACGTTAACACCTAATTCATGACACTTGTCTTCAATGAGTTTCAGTTCAGCTTCACTGTCGCTTGGGAATCTGTTAATGGCTACTACGCAAGGCAGATGATATACATTGGTGATGTTATCAACATGCTGCAGCAGGTTCGGCATGCCCTTTTCCAGAGCTTCCAGGTTTTCCTTAGCCAGATCAGCCTTTGCCACACCGCCATTGTGCTTCAATGCTCTTACGGTAGCGACAATTACCACGGCATCAGGTTTCAGCCCGGCCATGCGGCATTTGATGTCCAGGAACTTCTCAGCGCCAAGGTCTGCCCCGAATCCTGCTTCAGTAATGGCATAATCGCCAAGTTTCAAAGCCATTCTGGTAGCTGTCACTGAGTTACAGCCATGGGCAATATTGGCAAACGGTCCGCCATGGATAAAGGCCGGTGTATGTTCCAGAGTCTGAACCAGATTAGGTTTCAAGGCATCCTTCAACAGCGCTGCCATGGCACCCTGAGCCTTCAGGTCACCGGCGGTAACCGGCTTGTTATCGTAGGTATAACCCACAACTATTCTTGCCAGTCTTTCCTTCAGATCGGTTATGCTTGATGCCAGGCATAACACAGCCATGACTTCAGAAGCTACCGTAATGTCAAAGCCATCCTGTCTTGGCGTGCCGTCAGTTCTGGCACCAAGACCGTCTACGATATTTCTCAACTGGCGGTCATTCATGTCAACTGCACGCTTCCAGGTGATCCTTCTCGGATCAATTCCCAGTACATTGCCCTGCTGAATATGGTTGTCCAGCATGGCTGCCAGCAGATTATTGGCAGCCCCAATGGCATGGAAGTCACCGGTGAAGTGCAGATTGATGTCTTCCATCGGAACGACCTGGGCATATCCGCCCCCGGCTGCCCCGCCTTTGACACCGAATACAGGGCCCAGGGAAGGTTCCCTTAAAGCCACCACTGATTTCTTTCCGATATGCCTTAAGGCATCAGCCAGTCCGACTGTTGTTGTCGTTTTACCCTCACCTGCCGGTGTAGGGTTAATGGCTGTAACCAATACCAGTTTGCCATCCGGCTTATCCGCATAGTCCTTCAGCAGTTTGTAGTCGATTTTGGCCTTGTAGTTACCGTAAAGTTCAACATACTCTTCAGGTATGTTCAGACTTTCAGCTATTTCCGTGATCTTCTTCTTTTCACTGGCCTGTGCAATTTCAATATCAGTTAACATTATTCCACCTCATATTTCTATAACTCTACTTATAGTTTATTTAATCATCAGTAATAGTTTTATCCTCAAACTGTAGGTTTTTACGCCTTTCATCCTGGTAATATTGTATAACGTATGTTTTGATGGTTTTTCTCTGTCAATAACCTCTTTTTATAGGCTTTAACAAACCTTGCTGCCCCTTTATCATTAAAGTAGATTCTCGGGAAAGAATTAGAAACATAATATTAAACATTAATAAGGAGGAAATTATGGCATTATCATTAGATTCAAAAATCAGAGACATCATGAGATCACCAGAAGGCAAAGCCGTTATGGAAAAGTATGCACCGGGTTCAACTAAGGATCCGCGCATGAAATTGGTTGGCGGCTTAACTTATCGCAAGCTGTTAAGCTATCCTGAATCAGCAGAAGTAGCTGCACATGCAGATGAAATTGATGCTGATCTGAAAGCCTGCTCAAGATAACATCTAAATCATAATTGGTAATGTAAGGGCATCTCAGGATGCCTTTTACTGTTGTCTGAGGGTCTCCTCCAGATCTATTGCCTTCAGCAGCATTTCCAGCTGCAGGCGCTGATCATAATCCTTCAGATCAACATTGAGTTCCTTTTCTATTCTGGCAATTCTGTCTATCAGAGTGGAACGGTGAATGAACAGTTTCTGAGCCGTCGAAGTGTATGACATGCTTTCTTCCAGGAATACTTTTAGCGTTTCCAGATAGGAGACACCGGAAGAACGGTCATGTTCAATCAGGTTGTTCAGCCCGGCCGGGAAATAAGCCTCCAGAGGCATGGAACCCAGAGAGTTTACAACCATCTGCGTTAACGCATAACTGGAGAAGTAGTAATAATCACTTTCCCTGTTCAGCATCAGACCGTTCTCAACGGCGGCCATGGCCTGCATGTAGTGGATCCTGACATTATACAGATCACTGAATTCATTTGATATTCCTGCACACAGATGCATGCCTTTTACGAATTCATCCAGTTTCTTATTCAGCATAACATGGTAATTAGGGGTTTTTTCATCTCGCAGTTCATCAATGTTTATCAGCCCGATAAGGCAGTCATCGCGGGAAAAGGCATATGACCGGACAAATGTTTCCTCAAAAACATCACTGATATAGGAGAGCGGCAGCTGATTAGGCCCTTTTCCATAACGCATGTAGACACATACGTATTCACTTTTCTCATTACTGCCTGATATGATCATGCGCTGAGAATGTGACAGCGGCATCTCTTCAATCAGAGCCTGTATTACCTTCTTAAGTGAAGGCCGTGAATCATTTATAATATTTGGGTTTCTTTCAATGGCTATCTCAATCATGGAAGCCAGGTATTCAGCCAGCTTATCTTCCCCATCTACAAATCCTGTACTCCGGGAATTGATGCACAGACATCCTTCATACTGATTGTTTTTGTTAAAGAGATTTACACATAATGTCTTGACCCCGTACAGATCTATTCTCATGGCATTCTTCCTGTCGAACATCAGATCGGAAGCAGACAGATATTTACCCATTGAGTCAAAGTTCAGCGAACCGCTGTCCGTAATGTTCCAGGCCTCATTATCTCTGCTGGTCGATGCCACTACCTTTATGGTACTGTCCAGTACATAGAGCGGCTTATTGAAGATGTCCGCTGAATCAGTTATCAGGGCCTGAATGTCATAGTCCTTGGCAAGATCTCTGTACAGAGTATTTTCCCAGCTGTCATACTGATCATATATGTTCTGAAGGATCTGATATACCGTGAAAAAGTCCTGCTTCTTTCTGATAACCAGGACGGTCATTCTTTCCTTATAGTAATTAAGTGTAAAGCCGTCTCCGATGCAGATCAGCATCGACCCCTTCTGAATGTGGGGCCTCTGCGGCAGGTGATCAATACTTGCCAGATAGAGACGGTCCTTCACAAACGATGTTTCACCATCCAGATAAAACTCCGCTCGTCCCAGAGTAAGTTCAGTTAACCGTGGCCCGTGCATCTCACACTGAAAATGTCTGGACAGCCCGTTATAGATGATATCCGCATTCAGCTTCATTATTAATACCTTCTTTACCAGTTCATTATAGCACATTTCCGGATTTGCGACCCGTCATTTTGTAGGTGTCAGTATTTTTCAAAACAAACATAACATCGTGTGGGAAAACAGGTTTCCCGAATTAATCATTCATTTTATCAATCATTTTCCATTTGCCGGGAAATGCCCCGTCAAATAGTTCAGTAAGCGTCCTGAAAATACCTTATTTTTTTGTATTTTTGACTTTATTTCATTTATTTATCATTAAAGTGTATTCAATCCCGGGAATATAATTTTAATCGTACATTAAGGAGGACTTTTATTTATGGCATTTACACCTGATGATAAGGGAATGCTTCAGGGTTATATCGATAAAGCACGCCCCTTCACAGACATGTTTTCAGTTAAGGGAAAAGTTGCCCTGGTAACAGGTGGCTCTTCCGGCTTGGGTTTTGATATCACATTAAGATTACTTCAAGGCGGTGCCAAGGTAGTAATAGCATCAAACTCTCACATTGAAGAAGAAGCTGCTCTTGATCTGCTGCAGAAAGAAGGTTATGGTGACAGTGTGGTTTTCCATTTCACTGATGTCAGAAATGAAGAAGAAGTAGAAGAACTGGTTAACTTCACAGTAGAACAATTCGGCTCGCTGGATATCTTTGTTAACAGTGCTGCGATCTGGAACTATGCTAAAATCTACGACCTTCCAAAAGAAGATCTCCAGCTGGTTTTTGAAACCAATGTATATGGTGCTTTCTTTGGCGTCAAGCATGTCAGCAAGTATATGAAAGAAAACAACATTCATGGCAAAATTGTTCTAATATCTTCAAACAGCCCAATTGTTCCTTATCCTGTTTTCGGAGGATACCCTCATTATGCTTCCAGCAAGGCTGCAGTCATGGGCCTGGCTACTGAAGCAGCCAAAGAACTGAAGCGCTACGGCATTAATGTCAACAGCATTGCTCCGGGCGGAATGGTTACTCCAGGTGCTGCAGGCAATCTGGCAAGTGAAGGATTAACCGAAGAACAGCAGGATGAATTCTATGACGAATTAATGGTATGGCAGGTTGACGGTCAGCTTCCGGTTGATGAAGTTGGTATCATGGCTTATACCTTCTGTACTCCTGTCGCCGATGGCATTACCGGTGAAACGGTAGTTGTCGATGGTGGAGCTTCACATAACATTGTTAAATATCAGGCAGCTATTGATGCTTACCCGCCTGAAGACTAGAAAGGACCTTATGACTAAGAAAATAGACGAAAGAATACCTGCAAACTCAGGTGAAGGCGCCGGCTTCAAAACATTTAATGCAGTCCAGTCACCTTGGAACAAACTCATGTCCTATCAGGATGCACTGCATTATGCCTCAAGATTTGAAGCTGTCTTAAGTGCGGCTGTCGCACAGGCTTACAGGATCATCATACCTGATTATGCAACCAGAGCTTCTGAAATGTGCAAGGAAGCATATGCCAGACTGTACCGGACAGGCCTGTATTATCCAAATGATGACGGTTTTGGAATTCACCCTTTCATGTGTGGATCATACCCTGGTGCCCTGATAGGCGACAAGGGCGATGATGCTCTGTTAATGTGCGGCAGATGCCAGGACTTTGGTACCTACAGATGCGAAAAGGAACTTGATGTCTGTGACTGGGATATCGTCGGATCTGAGCTTTGCCGTGCAACAACCATGTCTCTGCAGGGACAGGCTGATGCTACTGAAACCAGACACCGCAAAGGCCACAAGCTGGATTATCTGATGGTCGAAGCAAAAGGCTGCGGTGACAGACACTGCCGTATCATTGCTGAAAGCAGAGAAAAATACCCGGCACCTGAAC
>CAMOMM010000049.1 GCA_946619805.1 uncultured Bacillota bacterium
CCAGCTGCTTTTTCACAACGTCCTTCTGCAGCAGCTCTTCAGCATCCTGTAAGGACAGATTGGTTCTGTTGATCTCCTTGTGTCCGCCAACCCCGGCTCTTCTCATCGCTTCATAGTCATTCTTGCCGGCAAACAGATCGAGATACCAGATCTGAGGCTTTCCCGGCATAAACAGCTGTATTGCTCTGGCCATTAACATGCGTCGGTCGGATTCACCTAAGGCGCTGTAATAAGTTGCATTGACCTGATAGTAAACGTTTTTGGCACCATGGAGGTCCTTGACATAACCACCACGGCCTACCACGATATCGATCATGTTCTGGATGTCCTCTTCCGGTAACAGACCCTTGAGGTCCAGCAGAGGAATACCGTCATGGCATCCCAGCATGTTGACGGTGCGGATGTTCTTTTCAGTGATCTCATCGATCCATTTCTTCAGATAGGTTCCGTTCTTTCTGATGAAGGCATCAATTAACAGACCAGGCAGGAAGAAGTCATAGACCATGTAGCCTTTCTGTGCCAGCAGTTCATAGATCTTTTCCCCATAGCTGGCATGAATCTCAGGCAATAAGGTCAGCCCGTATTCACTGGCAATGTCATCGACTTTCTGCAGTAAGTCCCAGGTGCCCGGGTCATTAAGGAAATTCCTTAATCCAGGTTCCTTAGGTGCATAGGCAAAGGCATCCAGTCTGACAATGGCAACCCCATAGTCTGACAGTTTCTTCAGCACGCTGCGGTAGTAATCCCAGACCAGAGGTGACTTGATGTTGAGGTCCATCTGACCCAGATAGCTGCGGTTTGCCTGCAGGTATTCAAGTATCCGTGCTCTGTACTTTTCCCAACACCCGAAGTCAATTTCTTCAATAGCTGTCTTGTTTTTTAGTGCTTCATTGACAGTAGCTGATATTTCTGCAGCAGTCTGATACTGCAGATTGAGTTGCTTAACCAGATCAAGTGGGTTGACTGGATTGTATATGACTTCCTGATAGAAGGTGTTCCAGTAAGGTACATCTGTTCCATCCGGGAATCTTACCATTAAGATCGGTAAACCGGCCTTGCGGAAGAACATGTCCTTAATGTATTTTTCATCAGGCTGAATGTAACCTTTGTCAGTCATTTCCCCGCAGCCTGCCCAGAAGCTGTTCCAGTTGATGAAGAAATCACGGTAAGGTGATTTTTCCCCATTGCGGATGATGTCCTGGAACTGAGGGGACAATACGGAGATGTGATTGAGGATGAAGTCCATCTTCAGGTCAATGTTGAGATCATGCAGATCTTCAATGTCCTTCGGACTGGCCAGGGTCTCACTTAAGTCATAGCTGATTAATGAGAAGCCGCGGTCCAGATCGGTATTGAAGACACTTGGCAGAATGTAGAATGATCTGAAAGTGTCTTTGAACTCTTCTTTTTTAAGCAGGGAAACGATGTCAGACAGCCTGCCCCCGACACTGTCAGGGTAGGCGTTTAGCAGGGTACCGATGCCCATTTTCTTGGTTTCCATACAAACCTCCTTAAAAGTCGGCAGGATCGAGGAATTCTCCGGCTTTTGAAATTATTATCTTAGCGTATCTGGCTCTGTCATCCAGCTCCCGCTGTTCGATTTCCAGAACCATGGTCGTAAAGGCTGAATCAGTCTTGCCGTCACGGGCTCTTAAGCGGCGGTGTTCCCTGGTTTCTTCCGGTGTGGAATTAAGCAGGACGGGGATGTCAATGCCTTTGAGATTGCCGTTGCCGCCATGAGTCCATTCGATGATCAGTACATTGATCTTTCTGAAATCGATCAGGTCATACCAGCGGGCATCTTCAGTTCTTCCCATTCTCTTCATGAAGATGTCCTCGGCACCTGATTTGAAAGCGTTGATGATCCAGTTGACCTGGTCATAGTCCTGTTCCTTATAGGTGCCCAGGTATTCTGCCAGGGCTTTGCGGCCGTATTGCTGGTAGAAGGTGAGCCAAGGATACGTTTCGGTCTTTTTAGGATCAGCGTCAGTCTCATTGGCCCAGAGGTGATCAAGAACCTTCTGATTGTCAGGGGTATAGGCTCCCTGTTTCAGTAAGCCCTTAAGTCCTTCGGAACGGAAGACAGACAGTCTTTCCGCATCATTGTATAAAGGTATTCTTCTTGGATAGTTGTCACCTGACATTACATAGGCGCCAATGCCGCAGGACTGCAGGTAATATGTCAGTAATGAAGCGATCTCGCTTTTGCCGACACCCGAGCCTCCGAAAACGGAAACCACGATCTTGTCACTGTCAAGTTTGACCATTTCCTCAATCAGTTTCGGGAATATCTTTGAAGCCTTGTCAATGTGAGTTTCATTGATGGCGATCTTGTCACCCGGCATATCGCCATGCGGCATGTCATCTGAAAGGACAGGGGCTTTCCAGCCTTCAATCTCCTTACAGATTTTCAGCAGTTTTTCCTTAAACATAATCATTCCCCCGTAAACTTGCGGATATAATTAGCCAGTTCCTTACCCATGCGGACATGAGTCTTGGCACTTGGATGGCCGGCTGCTCCGATTCCTTCCATCATGATGTTGAGAGGAATGTATTCGAAGCAGAACAGCTTTTCATCACCGGTTTCCTCTTTCAGTTCGGCAACTACTTCCTTAATGTGGTGATACAGATAGGTGTCAATTGAACCAAGTGAGCAGATGATCACGGTATCAGGACCGTTGCATCTTCTGACCTGCTTCACGAATTCCTTATATCTGGCATGGAACCATTTTTCCATCGGTTCGATGTCATTGAAGTCACGGTAGAACTTGATAGGGTTATTATCGTTGGTTCCCAGGTTGAGAACGACGATGTCGTTATGATGAGCCTCAAAGTCCCATTTTTCAAGTGGTCTGCCGTATTTGGTGGCATACAGCTCATCGGTATATTCATAGATGTCTTCCATGGCATGCATAGGAATGAACGGATGTTCCGGTCTGGCAGCATTAATGCCTGATTCACAGATCATTGAGTATTCATAACCCAGTTCCCTGGCAGCTAAGGCACCGTAGGTGATCCAGCCGTTTTCCTCACTGGTCTTGAACATGAAGGCATTATCCGGTGCTTCGATACCGAAACCGCAGGTGATGGAATCACCGACCAGTTCGATGGTCTTCTTACTGTCTTCGTATTTATGGAATTCACCGTCAGTGGCAACTTCCAGAATGCCCAGCTTGCCTCTGGCGTTTTCCGATAGTTTTAATACTCTGACATTAACAGTGGCTTCTTCTTCGCTTTCCCACATGGTCAGCCATTCAGGTTCTGTATTGCGGCATTCATGACGGTTGATAAGCTCACCGTTTACCTCAGCACCTGCACACGGCCAGTCAGGAGGCGGAGTAGGGCCGCCCGGGAATCCGGCGATCTGGTCGCTGTCAGCGATCACCTTGATCTTAAGATATTTTCCGGTAACGCCTACCGTAAATCCTGAACAGGTCCAGTTGGCATACAGGGCCTGTTTTTCTTCGTCATAGACTGTACGGCCGTGAATCTTGACTAACGGCAGCAGTTCCTTGATCTTCATCAGTCTTTTCCTCCTTTGACAATAAAGTCATACATGTCTTTGCTCGGTACATAGGTTACCGCCAGATCCTTGTCTACCAGTTCTGAAAGCCAGTCCTTCATGTACTTCATGCCCAGTTCTTCCCAGTTGAAGTGTCCCAGGTTGATCACGGCCTTGGTTTTTCCCAATTCGATGGCATCTCTGACATAGGACAGCACGGTCCAGTCAATCACTTCACCCGGAATGATGACATCAGCCTGCTTTTCCAGAACATTGATGATACTGACACCGTATTCACCGCTGGTACCGTCCTTTTTGTGATAATCCATCGGATAGAGGTGCCCAACCAGGGCAGCGCTGGAAACAATGGCATCAGGATCACCGATGATCCTGGTTCCGTTAAGCCCGATGGAATCAATCAGATGGTTGCACAGATCTCTCAGGGTGCATGGTTCAAAGTGAATGATCCAGTGGGCAAACAGCCCGGTATCCATATCGACTTCAGCCTTGTCTTCCCAGCCAAGGTACTTTAATACACCTGTGAAGATACTGTCAGGTCTGTTGGCATGCATGTGGTCGTGGTCGCGCCATACAACGATGCCATGATCATCCAGCAGCTTTCTTTTTTCCTCGTAAACGGAGTTTTCAAACGGTTCATACCAGCCTGCTTCATCAGCTGAAGTATAAAAGGTCGGCTCATGAACAACGATCAGATTGGCACCCAGTTCAATGGCCTTTCTGATAACGTGGATATTAGGCGTTAATGCCGTTACGACACCGGTACATTCAACTTCCGGGTCACCGCACTTGTAGTCGTCGCAGCCTTTGTATCCCGGAAGGTTGGGATGGTAGGCCAGAATTCTTTCTACAACTTCTCTGATTTTCATTTATTCCACCTCACATGTAAACCCATAGACAGGGTTGTTTTCCGAATTGAACAGAATGGCCACGGCATAGTTGGCTTCACAGTATTCAATTTTGACTTTCTTATTTTCAAACTGACCGGTGATGATCAGTTTATCATTACTTATTTCAGCATCATATTCCACCGGTTCATCATCCACCATTACCTTAAGAGCACTGCGCAGACAGCCTCTTACTTTCAGACCGTCACCCCGGTTGATAAAGGAAAGAGTAATGGTATTGTTCTTCTTATCCGCACCTGCCAGTTCAGGACAGTCGGCAATCAGCGAATCATCGCCATAGACATGCTTCATGACAATGCGTCCCAGTCTTTCACCGACGATCTTCTTGTGGCGCGGGTGAATGTTGTATTCCTCACCGGCATCCAGAATGCAGACATCATACATGTCTTCTGTCTCCTGGGCGGCTTTGTGCTGTTTGTGTCTGAGAACATCATATTTTTTAGCACCGGTAACACCGATTCCTCTGAATGGTGCCAGTTCGATCTGGAAGAACGGGAATGTCCAGCCCCACAGCTTACGCCAGCAGGCCACCATGGTCTTCATGCTTTCATCATAGAAATCGACCCATTCTCTGGCATCATCGTCTTCACCCTGATACCATACTGCTCCCTTGATGGCATACGGTGCCGTCTTTTTCAGCATCTGTTCATATAATCCGGCCGGTCTGACTATTGAACGGGGACCTGGATTATATGGGGCAAAATCCACCGGCGGCAGTTTGGAAGGGTCAAAGTTCTTGAAGAACTCACTCATATCCTCTCCCATCATGAAGCGGTCATTGAACCGCTGCTGCTGCGGGGAGATCGGAGCCGGCTTTTTATCGGAAGCTGCCATGTACTTTGGCCAGTCTGTTGAATCGCAGGCATCCTGATGCCATTTCAATACCGGTTCCAGAGCCGGGTTGGCTTTGATGTCTTCCATGGCAGTCCAGGCTGTTACCGGAGTACCGCCCCAGTTGCAGGATATTATGCCGACCGGGACGTTCAGTTTCTTTCTCAATATCATGCCCATGTAGGCAGCTACCGCTGAGAAACTGATGCGGTTATCATAGGTGTTCCATTTGCGCCAGAATCCCTGAGCAGGACGGCTGTCCAGTTCCAAATAGCCCAGATAGGCACTCTGCGGGGTAGTGTAGCAGCGCAGATATTCATCATCAGGCAGTTGTCTGGTTTCAGGCAGGTCATAGTCGTATTTCATCAGAAATTCCATGTTGGACTGACCGGTTGCCAGCCATACTTCACCGATGGCTACGTCTCTGAAGGTTATGGATTCTTCCGTCAGCAGGGAAGATATTGTCATGTAAGTCTTAAAACAGGCTTTCTGAGGTTTAAGGGTAACCGTCCATTCGCCGTTGATTACCGGGGCTGATGCCTTTTCACCGTTGAATTCAACTGTGACGGTATCATTTTCGGCACTGGTTCCCCATATTTTCAATTCGCTGTCCCTCTGCAGGATCATGTGTTCCCCAAAGAGGGCAGCAGGCTGCAGTTTCATGCTGATTCACTCCTATAAAATTCTGCCTTCGACGTCCTTGAAGAAACGGTCGCAATCGCGGGCAGTAAGCTCAGGCATTTCATCGGCACCGCCATGACCCAGATGCTGATACATCAGATACTGGGCACCAGGGATGGCCTTGGCAACTTCCAGGGCAGCTTCCGGTGTGGCTAACGGATCAAGACCGCCTTCCCAGATCAATACCGGGAACGGGATCTCATGCAGTCTTTCCAGTAATTCTTCCTGGCTCTGGGCATGACAGCCGGTCATATCGCCTAACATAGGAAGCGCAAATTCTTCTTTTTTACGGTGCATCAGGATATCCAGGTGTTCCTCAAAGTTAGCCTGTCTTCTGGCCAGTCTTTCCGGATTCTGAGTAGGCCACAATTCGATCCAGGCTGTCTTTCTTAACTGTTCCTCATTGCCGACAAACTCTTCGGCATGATCTCTCATCTTGGCCAATGGAGCAGGGAGGTCTCTCTGCTCGTGGTACTGGGTAATGCCATCGCAGCAGACATAGGCTCTGATCAGCTCAGGTCTGTGGAAGGCGATGTACCAGGAAGCCCAGTTGCCATGGCTTATGCCGGTATAGTAGAAACTAGGTATGTTCATGGCTTCAGCGAAGGCGATGAGATCCTCACCCCAGACGGTGGCATAGTCGCGTAACTGCTGGTCATATATGTGGTCAGATTCGCCATAGCCTCTCATGTAAACCAGGAAGCAGTGATAGTCATAAGGCGGCTGTCCCAGTAAGGCCATGTGGGAATCCTTGAAGAAGAAGTTCTGAGTTGATAAAAGATACTTGTCACCTGTACCGTATTCGCGGTAGGCAAGAGTGACACCGTTGCTGAGTTTTACAGTCTTGATTTCATGCATGTCAAATTGCTCCTTTTAATCCATTTTCAGCATAACTTAACCTCCTGCAGGAAAAGAATAAAAAATAAATGAAATACTTTTGATTTTCTATTCATTTCATTTTTTTTGGAAATCGTGTTTACATATTTTAAAGGACATTGACGGCAGTTTTGTCATAATAATCATAGAATACTGCGCTCCACATTTTTTGCGGTACAGTAAAGGAGGAAATCCGTGGCTCGCGGGTCAGCATCGTGGAGACATGCTGAGAATGTTTCAGATCCTCTGTGTCGGTCTGAAATGAGGCAGTAAGGCGGAGGCCGAGCTGCCAGAGCAAATCATAATGGCAAGC
>CAMOMM010000050.1 GCA_946619805.1 uncultured Bacillota bacterium
TAGGCCATGCGGCATGGCTTCCACCACCGTCATACCCCATCCTTCCCATCTGGATGTCATCAGGTATATGTCGCTTTCGGCATAATACTTTTCCGTTTCATTCGTTGATCCGGTAAGTATTACGCGCTCCTGCATACCTTCCCGTTCAATGTAATTAAGGTATTTTTCCTTTTCTACACCGTCTCCAACAAGATACAGTTTCCAGTCTTCATGTTCCTGACTGAATATTCTGAATGCTTTCAGCCGCAGCATGAACCTCTTGTTTTCAACAAACCTTCCTACCGAAATGAATCGGTTGTTGTCAAGGGTACTGACTACTGCCTCTTCAAAGGTATTCGGGTTATTTATAACCGTACAGTTGGCATTGAATTCACTGCGGATCTTTTCAGCGTCGCTTTCGGTCTGTACAACATACCGGTCCACATTATCGAACATATACTGTGCCAGTTCGTGGTAGTTATACATTCTGTTTCCCGGCATTTTGAAGTAAGCTTCAAAAGTGGAATGCTGCCACCCGATGATTTTAGCTTTTTTTATAAACGGCTTGGCTATTGTCAGATGGGCAATATGATCATTGGCGATACCGATCACGTAATCAAAATCATATCTGTTGATATAATCCGCCAGTAATCGGGCGTCCCTTTTGGTCATGGTTATCCATTTCTGACCGGACAGAGTCTTCATTATCTTCCGTGTTTTCTGTCTTTTACGTATCTCCAAAGGAATTCTGCGAAGAATTCTGTTCTTTAATTCATAAGCTTCCCTGATATAAACGGTTTCTACCGCCTTATCAAGCTTATAGTATTCATAATCAACGGAAAGATTATAATCATATACCAGAAAATACACGCTGTAACCTGCTTTGGCCAGATAGTTGGCCAGTACCGTGGTTACTCTCTGTTCACCTCCCAGGGAAAAAGGTGTTCTGAGATAAAAGCAGACTTTCTTCATTTTTCAAACATGCTCTTTTCCGGCATCTTTGTTTCAAAACAGTTTATCAGCCTGTCCCTGATTTTCTCAAAATCAGCTGCGTTATACTCGTCATTGATACAAAGAGTCTTATATTTTTTGCCCAGAATGTCATCAGGCAGTTTTTCATCACCTATTGATGTAAGCTTGCCGAAAGACTGCTTTCTGGTCTCAAAGCGGCCTGATGCGAACTGCCAGTATTCAAACAGCCAGTGATTTGTACTTTCACGGTTATTACGGAAGCGGAAACTCATGGCTTTATTCAGCAGCTCAGGTTCCTTTTCCCACACCTCTTCCCATACGCTCTTCAGGTAAGGATTTGGAAGATGAGTACAGTGGAAACCGGAAAAACACGGATAATTACACATGGTAACCGTTCTGATCCAGTACTTTAAACCCTGTTTGAATGACAGTACCTTACGCCGGTTTTTCAGAAGGAAAGATCTGAAATTGAAATGTTTGTTTATAACCTGTACATTCAAAGCTATCTTAATGAAAAACCCGTCCGTGGCTCCGGCTGTTGCCAGAATCGGCTCAAGTGAAAACGTATCAACAGGCAGTCCGTTTTTAAAGAAGTCCTCCGGGGTAACCGGATTTACCAGGAACATATCGTCGTTAAAGTATACAAAGTGTTCCGACAGCCCTTCAAT
Organism: uncultured Bacillota bacterium; assembly: GCA_946619805.1. Classification (GTDB taxonomy): domain Bacteria; phylum Bacillota_I; class Bacilli_A; order Erysipelotrichales; family Erysipelotrichaceae; genus RUG521. The sequence continues at coordinate 1,620 of CAMOMM010000050.1, forward strand.
TCTATGCATGCCGGCTTCAATTGCATCGGAATTGAATGTCGGCAGATATTCTTCAGGCATGTAATCTTTGTGATCCACCAAAACCAGTTTCTCACAGTTTTCGTTCAGCCATTCCGGCTTCTGCCCGCATGTAATAAAATACACTTTATTTACCCATGGGGCATATTTTTCAATACCGCGAAAGAAATACTTCAGAGTACCCGTATCTCTGTATCTTTCTTTACGGTCATCAAAAGCTTCATTAAAAGTCTTTTTAGGGCTGTATTTTTCTTTTTCCCGTCTCCAGGCCGGATCATTACCATCCACCCAGGTAACAACAAAATCTATCTTATCCATCTTTTCTCCTTATCTGTAGTAGTACTGAATAACATAGTTATCATCTACACCCATAACTTTCTTTACTAAAGCATCATTAAGTCTGTCCATACCACCCATAACCACAGCACTTGTGATATTACTGTTCTTTATATAGTTCCTTGCTACCGACTCGCTGCCGGCCTTAATAAGGATAACCGGTGCATCAAGCTGATATCCCAATGATCCGCCGCATAATCCGTCAGGGAAATCATGACTGTATGCCAAAACGGTAACACCGGCATCAGGGAACAGTTTTGCCGCAATCCGGACTGATGTTTCAAATCTGGTTGAACCGGCCAGTCTTTCCAGGTCACCATATTTCCTTAACTGGCTTTCCACAGTGGTATTTACGGCGTTGTTACCGCCCAGAACATAAATCTTCTTTATGCTGTTTTCGTTCAGGAAAGCTATCTGCTGTTCACTAAGAGTATTCTTAACCAATAAAACAGGTAATCCTGTGGCAGAAGCGCTCAGTGAATCCGCAAAGTTCAGTCCCGTTCCCACCAGGAGAGTATCTTTACTCATCCCAGCTTCTTTAAGTATCTCTATGTTTGTAAGATATCTGTCGTTTCCTGCCAGTCTTTTGACGTTCGCAATTGTTTCAAATTCTTTTTCAACAGCCTCTGAAACAGCTGCCGGCCCGCCAAGAATATAGATGTTTCCTTCCTGATCCATTCTCTCCCTGACATAATGAACAATGGAGGAGAGATTTGTATCATTTACCAGAATGATCGGAGCTTCCTTTACTGCTGCCAGATAACTGCCGGCTAAGGCATCAGCGAAGCTGTTACCGCTGGCAATGATCAGTGTGCTGAGTTTTTCCTTCCGGGTAACTTCCATGAAGACATCAGTCACCGCCAGAGCAGTCTTGTATCTGTTGGATCCAAAGGCTCTCTTGATGTAGTCGTTTTTGACTGTCTTGATCCAGGTTCCAGCCCAGTCAGGCAGATTTGAAGTATAGTTTTCATAAAGCTCCTGTTCGCTCTTTACCAGTCTTCCGTTCTTCCAGTATCCCTGAGGCAGACAGGCATCATCAGACCATTTGGTAAAATGTTCGGACAGCTTTATCTCCAGCAGACTGTCATCCCCGGTAAACCGGCTGCTCATGTCGGTAACCTTTGATGTATTGAAGCCGGCAATGTAGAGCTCTTCCAGAGAAGAACAGCCATAGAACGCAAAGGCCATGTTTTCCAGTTTGTCTGTTACAAAATGGTCAATGTCCAGCGTCTTTAAAGCCTTGCAGTTGGCGAAGATACCGTCCATTGAAGTGACATTGGCGGTATTGAAGCTGCTGAGATTCAGATCGCTCAGAGCTTTACAGCCATAGAACATGGCTGACATGTCAGTTACAGCTGCCGTATTGAACTTGTTTAAATCAAGTGATGTCAGTGAAGAACAGTTGGTAAACATTGACGACATGTCCGTTACCTTGGCAGTATTGAAACTGCTCAGATTAAGTGAAGTCAGAGACCTGCAGTTTCTGAACATCCGGCTCATGTTTTCTGCCTTGGAAGTATTGAATTTACTTAGATCAAGTGAACTCAGGGATTCACAGTCACGGAACATTTCAGTCATATCCGCTACCTTGACAGTTGAGAAGCCTGACAGATCAAGTGCATTTAAGGACCTGCATCCGTCAAACATTCCCTTCATGGAGATGACATTACTGGTAATAAATCCGCTTACAACCAGTGTCTTCAGGCTTTCACAGTCCTTGAACATCTCAATCATGTCATAGACATGTGCCGTAGAGAGCCCCGTTACATTCAGAGTTGTCAGGCTGCGGCAGCCTTCAAACATGCTGCTGGTTATCATGAGCTTTCCCGTATTGAAATGACTTACATCCAGGAAAGTCAGGGAACGGCAGTTATAGAACAGATGGCTCATATTGGTGATATCCTGGGTGTCAAACCCTTCTGCATCAAATGAGGTAAGATTGATCATGTTGCCGAACCACCACAGCATGTTCTGCGGTCTGATCGTTGTATCAGCTGCTACGGCGACACTGACAATGACGCTTCTCTTATCTGCCCACGGTATTGATTCCGTAGTTTCAACTTCTGAATAAATGGTTCCGGTGTAACTGTTGCCGTGTATGTCAGTTAACACTCCTACGACATTGTTATCGTAAGTTTCATTACTTCTGACAAACAGCAGGTTTCCTTCCCCATCCAGTACGGCATACCGCTGTCCGTCAGTAGGAAGCACTTCCGCAGACACAATGAAACCGGCCTGATTGGTAATCATGGCTGACAGGCATAATGTCAGTATCATCAGAATTCTTACCAGTTTCCTCATTGTCTGCTCCTGTTTTTCTTATTTTACAGCCAGTCTGGAAAGTTCTTCTTCCAGTCTGTCTACGACGATCTTCTTGTTGAAGTTGGCATCGTAGTATTCTCTGCCCTTGCGTCCCGCCTGTTTCAGGTAATCCACACCACGGTTTTCCATGATGGCTTTGGCTAAGGCTCTGTAGTCTTCCGGTGGCACACAGATACCGCAGTCGCTGTTTTCTATTACCTTTGGTATTTCACCGGTGGCAGCCGCAAATACCGGTTTTCCTGCTGCCATGTAGGACTGAACCTTGGCAGGCAGAGTCAGGGAAATGAATTCATCATTTACCAGCGTTACCATCATGGCATCAGCCATGGCATAGTACTTCGGCATTTCATCCTTAGGCTTACGGCCCAGAAATTCCACATTATGAATACCCATTTCCTGTTTTAACTGCTTAAGATGTTCCAATTCACTGCCGTCTCCGACAATGTCAAACTGAACATCATCACACTTGTATTCCTTTTCAATGATCTCTGCCGCTTTCAATATGGTATCAACACTCTGGGCTGATCCGATATTGCCGGCAAACATCAGGTGGAACTTACCGTCTCTGTCTGCGGTTTCCGTGTTCTCTTCAAAGGAATCATCCGCAAACTGCGGCAGCCAGCCTATCTTCTCAGCAGGTATTCCGATGACATCATTGAAATACTGTTTGAACATCTCAGAAGTGACCAGTATGCGGTCAGCCTGCTTATAGTAATGCTGTGAAACCTTCAGGTAATGCTCATATACTGCCCCGGAACTGATTCCCCCGGCTGATAATGATGCCGGCCACAGGTCCATGCAGTATAACAGGACTTTGGTTCCGTGAAGCTTGCGGTATTTCATTGCCGCACGTACCATCATGATCGGTGAGGACTGATTGGCAAATACCACATCATAGTCATTATCCAGATTCTTCAGGTACTGTTCTGAAGAGAGCGAATAACTGTAATAATTCATTACGCGGAATACCGGTCCCTTTTTTCTCGGTACGGTAAAGCTTCTGAAGATCTTTACACCGTTTCTTTCCTGAATTCTGTTTTTTCCCTTTTCATATCCTTCATAGGTAACACCCAGAGGATAATTCGGCACATCCGTAAGGACATGAACGGTATGACCTCTTCTTGCCAGTTCCTCACAGGTATTGGTTAACGGATAAGGTTCCGGCCAGTAATGCTGGCACACTACTAATATTTTCATCCTACTGTTCCACCGGCCTTTCATTCATAATTTCATTTATCGCATTAATGGCATTCTGAACTGATGCATCATCAGGAATGAATACCGCATAAGTCTGCGCTTCATGGGCAACTGTCTGAGTTTCCGTTACGATTTCAACAAGCTGGTTACCTTCTTCGTCATAAACAGGATTTCCCTCCTCATCAACAACCGGTACTTCAACTTCGACTTCTTCTTCTACTTCATAGTCACCGCTGCCCATGGCATAACTTGTTCTCATATCTCCATAACCGGTAATGGTTGTGGAAGCCAGACTCCAGCTGGCCATGTCATCCAGCTGCATCTGTACCAGAGCATATATCTGATCAGTGGTCAGGTCAGTAATGAAGGTACCTTCAACAGCCTTAAGCAGATCTGTTACCTTGGTAATGACTGATACCTGCGTGACTTTGTCTATAATGCCCTTAAGAACAACGGCCTGATGTTTGACTCTGTCAACATCACCGTTTCTTAAGCTCTTTCTTTCCCTGACATAACCCAGGGCCTGATTGCCGGTGATATGGATCCTGCCTTCCGCAAAGGTATGGGTCTCGCCGCCAAGCTGTCCTGTCTGCCTGTCAAAGGTGTTAAACGCAATTGTCATCTCATAAGGATTGTCTATCTCAATGCCTCCCAAGGCATCAATGACATTTACCAGTGACTGGAAATTGATCCTGACAAAGTAGTTGATATCGGTTTCCAGCAGACTGTTAAGAGTCTGTTCCCAGGTATCCATGCCGTAAATGGTGGCATGGGTAAGCTTGTCCATGGCATCATAATCACCCCATAAAGGTACATAGGTGTCTCTTGGAACTGATACGATCAGAGCTTTCTTGGTCAGCGGATTGACCACTACCAGCATGTTTACATCTGATCTGGTCAGATTGCTCGGATTCATTTCCCGGTAATCCCAGGTATCATTGCCGCTTACAGCGATGATGAACGGTTCTTGGGTGATGTTGCCTACGGCATTGGACTGATAGTTCAGCTGGATCTTGTGCTCAATGGTATATATGACCTGTGTATCCTGTGGAAAACTCTCAAAGTCAGAGTTCTCGGATATGAACTGAGCATAGGTCTGATTCATTAAGGCTGCCTTGATCTTTCCGCTAAGCAGATCTTCTGCCAGCAGATAGATGTCTTCATATTCAACGGGTTCGATCTGTTCCCCGTTAAGCTCCCTTGATATGACCTTATAGGAATAATCCAGATACTCGGCATCCTTTTTAGCCAGAACACCGACACTGACATTTTCCAGATCCTCAACATTCCGGATATCCGAATCCTTCAGGGTATAGACGCTCATCAGTAAAGTCCCTTCCTCCGGAACCTTGTTGAACATTCTTTCAAACTGCCCCATATACTGAGGGATTATACCGTTGCCATATATCAGCCCTGCTGCCAGAGCCGCCGATATTACTATCTGCAGGACCTTGTTGAGATTGCTGACGCCAGGTATGAAGGCAATTAACCCGAAGAAGGCATTAACGCCTATCAGGA
>CAMOMM010000051.1 GCA_946619805.1 uncultured Bacillota bacterium
CAATAAGATGAATATCTTCATGTTCCTCAATCTGGGATACAAGGAATCGGAGACACCAGAAGTAATTCAGAAAGTACTTGACGGAACCTTCATGAGCGGAAATGCACCTGTAGATAACCGCAGATATGCCGATCTGTTCTTTGAAGGTGGACGCAACAACAGAATCAGCGGACTGTATCTGGCAGTACTGGCCCGACTGGAACAGGGGACAAACGGTTCATCCGCTACCAGCGGTGCTGCTTTCAGTTATGGAGGAAGGACCTATTCTGGTCTGTATAACTTCTTCAACATCGGTGCAGTAAGTGACGCCGAAAACTGGAAACTTGGTCTGATATATGCCAATGGTGGGGCCAACGGTACTGAAACAAGCTATAACAGACCGTGGAATTCTCCATCCAGAGCCATAAACGGCGGTGCTGAATGGATATCTGAAGGTTATATTTCTGACGGACAGGATACAATGTATCTGATGAAGTTCAATGTTACCCCGGAAGGAACATATGGACATCAGTATATGACCAATATCAGAGGTGTATATATCAAGAGTGAATCAATGTTTTTCACATATTATGATACTGGCAACCTGGCCCGGGATCTGACTTTCTCAATACCGGTATATGATAACATGCCGGAATACACCGTACTTCCGGGACACAATCCGCCGGTAATAATACCTGAAGATCCAGTTGAAGAACATGAAATTGAACAGTATGATGATCCGGCTGTGAACATCAGTACCGGTGACATCATCACTGATCTGGATCTGAACATCAGCAATAATAACCTGTCAGGTTTTGCCACAGGAACAACAGCCGGCATAATCAGCAGTGCAGCAGCATCTTCCCAAAATGGAATACAGGTAACAGTCAGAAATGCCGATGGGGAAACTGTTGAAGGTAATTCTCTGCTTGCTACAGGATATACTGTTGAAATAAAGGACGCAGACAATACGGAAACATATACTGTTGTCATAAAAGGAGATGTCAACGGAGATGGAAAAATAGATGCAGCAGACCTGCTGGAAGTTAAGAAAGTCATACTTAACCTGACTGAACTTGAGGGACCTTATCTTAAGGCGGCTTTGCCTGAAGGTGAGGAAGAAATAAGCATATTATCCTATATAATGATCAAAAGACATCTTCTGGGAACAGAAGAAATTGATCAGCGGGAGCATTGAATATGAATAAGATTTTAAGAAAACTGCTGACGGTATTTACTGCTGTAATGTGCATCATTGCCAGTGCGCAGCAACTGCTGGCGGCACAGGGAACCATAAACATGAAGACATCACGGTCAGAAGTGGAAATCGGTGAGACTTTTACCGTGACTGTGGAAATAGAATGCAAGGGAGGCAGCATGGCTGACATGAGTCTTTCTTACAGCAATACCTATCTGGAACTGGTCGAATATCCGGAAAATGACTATAACAGAAGCAACGGCAGACTGCTGGTTGATGCTGCATCCAGCGATAAGGAAACCAGAACCTTTGTCTTCAGGACACTGGCCAAGGGATCTACGACCGTGTATCTGTCAGTAATCAAGTTTGTCAGCATTGAAGGTTCGGAAATATCAGGTTACGGCAATTCCCTGACAACGACCGTAAATATCGTGGAAAAGACAGATAAGCCGGATGAAAAACCGTCAGATGACGCAACCATAAAAAACATCAGTATCACCAACGGCAAACTTGAACCTGATTTTTCACCGGAAATAACGGAATATAAGGTATATCTGCCGGAAAAGACCGGAAAGCTGGATCTGACTGTATATACAAACAGCGAGAAAGCCACCGTTCAGGATTACGATACCTCTCTTTCAGAAGGCTGGAATGATGTAATGATCACCTGTGTTGCTGAGGATTCATCAACCAGAACATATGTAATAAGAGTTTATGTGGAAGAGGAACCGACGGTTTTCTATGAGCTTAACGGGGAAAGACTGGGAGTTGTCAAGAATCTGGATAAGGTTGAATATGAAAGATTCAAAAAGAAAGAAACCAGGACAGGAAGCGATACGATTACGGTATTTACCGGAAGCTATTTCCGTTTGCTCTACCTGGTAAATGAAAAAGGCGAAAAAGACTTTTATCTATATGATAAGAATAAGAATAAGGTAACAGAGCTGTTCAGGCCTCTGACATATAACAACATGTATTATGTGGCAGAAGACGCCAATTACAGTGGTTATCCTTACATGGAAGAAGACTTCATCAGGACCAAAGTCAGAATAGCTGACAGAGAAGTTTACGGATGGAGTTTCAGAGATAAAAGTCAGCAGGAATTTGAAATAGTATGTCTTACCGATGAAAAGGGGGACACTCAGCTGTATAAACTTGATACCAGAGATAATACGGTACAGAGATATGTTCATCCAGGTAAAAAGGAAAACAGAAAAGATCTGCCGGTTTATGTGTACATCGCCGGCGGACGGGCTGGATTAGTAATGATCGCCCTGGCCATCGCCATGATAAACAGGAAGAAAAACTAATTCAGTTTTTTTTCAATATCAGTTCATTTATTGTTCACATTTGGGACCTAAAGTGGTTATAGTAAATAAAGGAGGTTTTTTATATGACAGATGAAAAATTAAATGAAATTAATGAAGAAACTGTGGAAGATGAAAAACCGTCTGCAGCAATTCAGGAAAAAACAGATGAAACCGCTGAAGAAGCGGTATTAACTGAAACTGATGAAATAAAGGAAGCAGTTGAAGAAGTTAAGGAAAACACTGAAGCGGTTATTCGGGAAACAGCAGCAGAAACAACAGAAGCTGCCGGTGAAGCAGTAACCCAGGCAAATGAAGTAACTGAAGAGGTCAGAGAAACCGTTGAACCTCAGCTGGGCCGGAGCAGTGAAGAAGCAGAACCGGTTGAAACAGTTAACGCCGAAGAAAAAACAGCAGCTGAAAAGCCTGAGGAAAAGCGGACCGCAGCAGAAACGGTAAAGCCGGAAGTTAAAGCTGAACCGGTACAGCCGGAAATCAGAAAACCGGCAATAACGGTCAACACTCCAAAGGAAGAACGGGATCTGCAGAAGGAACTGGAAAAAATGAGAAGAGATTACCGGAGACGGCAGCAACAGGTAAATGATCTGGCAATACAGGTCAACCGCAAGAAATCACTCAGTAACTTCCTGTTGGCCTTGCTGGCTTTCCTGACAGTAGGATTAAGTGTGGGAGGAAGTTATCTGGTTACAACCTTGAATAATAAGAAGCCAACTGAAACAGTGGTCGTGTATGAAGGTGTGGAAACAGGTCGGAACGCAAATGTTTCCAGCGGTGATCTTACTGACATCGTTGCTGGTATAGAAAACACGGTAGTTGAGGTGTATACGGAAAGCGTATCCTACAGTGCTTTCTATGGTGAATATGTAACAGGAGGAGCCGGAAGCGGTGTAATATATACTTCTGACGGATATATCATTACCAATAACCACGTCATAGAAAATGCCAGAAGCATTAACGTAAAGCTTCATGACGGCACGGAATACACTGCTACACTGGTTGCGACTGACGAGGAAACCGACCTGGCAGTAATCAAAATCGATGCCAAAGGCCTGCAGCGGGCTGTTCTGGGTGATTCTGAAAAGCTTAAGGTAGGCGAAGGCGTCATTGCCATCGGAAATCCGTTAGGAACCTTAGGCGGAACGGTTACCACCGGTATCATCAGTGCCCTGAGCCGTGAAATAACCATTGAAGGCCAGAAGATGACCTTATTGCAGACCAATACGGCAATCAGCCCGGGTAACTCAGGCGGCGGCCTGTTCAACACATCCGGAGAACTGATTGCCATCGTCAACGCCAAGAGTTCAGGTGACAGTGTTGAAGGCATCGGATTTGCGATTCCAACCAGAATCGTCAAGACTGTTGTCCGGGATCTGATCACCCATGGGTATGTAACAGGCAGACCAAGCATCGGCATCAAGTGTGTTAGCATTGAAACACAGCGCTACATGATGTATTACAAAGTAAATGACTACGGTGTATATGTCAGCGAAGTGTTAAGTGAAAGTGCCATAGCTGCTGGATTACAGGCAGAGGATCTGATTGTCGCAATTGAGGATAAGAAGGTCGCTTCATATGAAGACATGAAGAGTGCCCTGAACAACTTCAAGCCAGGAGATTCAGTAACTCTTACAGTGTTAAGAGGCAGAGAAAGAGTAAATCTGAACGTTACTCTGATCGAAAAGAATGCCGTAAATAACTGATAATGACCAAAAAGCCCGAAAGGGCTTTTCTTTTGGTTTGTATTCAGAGGTCAAATACTGTATCTTAATTAAAAGGGAGGGATGATCATGCAGAAATTCAATTATCACACACATACATACAGATGCGGACATGCCAAGGGTACAGATGAAGAATATGTACAGGCAGCCATTAAGGCAGGATATGAGGTCCTGGGGTTCTCCGATCATGCTCCTTACAGAACAATAGATGTAGACTGGGCCAGAATGAGATGGGACAAGCTTGACGACTATCTTGAAAGCATCGGAAAACTGAAAATGAAGTATGCAGGGATAATCGATATTCATTTAGGTCTGGAAACGGAATTCTATCCGGAGTTCCTTGATGAAAAAAAAGAGCTGCATGACATGGTTGAATACCTGATACTGGGACAGCATTTCATCAAACCGGACAGTACCGGGAGCTTCTTTAGCCATAACAGTGATGATGAAATCATGGAATATGCCGAAAGGATATGTCAGGGACTGGATACCGGACTGTTTACCTATCTGGCCCATCCTGATGTATTCATGAATCGTCAGAGCGAGTTCAGCGAAACCTGTCAGAAAGCTTCCAGAATGATTCTGGAAAAGGTGGTTGAAACAAATACACCGATTGAAGTCAACATTCATGGTGTTTCCAGAGGAAAACGGATGTTTCCAACCGGTGAACAGTATTTCTATCCGCACAGGGATTTCTGGAAGATCGCAGCGGAATATCCGGTAAAATGCCTGTTTGGCATTGATGCACACAGTCCACAGCAGCTATTGGATCTGGAGGCAGTAAAAGCCGGTCAGGAAGAAGTATCCGGACTTGGCCTGGATTTCATACAGGAACCATTTATATAAAAAAAGCATTCCCGTCAGGGAATGTTTTAATATGCTTACAGATCGAATTCTTCCGGCAGAAAGTGCGGACAAACATTTTCCTTGGTTGAAATGACAGAGGAGGCCAGTCTGGTACCGATGATGCAGGCTTCTTCCAGCGTTTTGCCATAGGTTAATCCGGCAGCTACACCGGCAAAGAAACTGTCACCGGCTCCGGTTGTATCAATTACATCAACTTTCTGCGGTGGAATACTGCCATGATTGCCGTTTATGTCAGCATATACGGCACCAAGTTCTCCCATGGTAACGACCATCTGCTTTATGTGAGCCAGCTGGATCTTGTTGACCAGCAGTTCGCTCATCTCTTCCATGGTCTTGGCTTCATATTCTTCGGAGAATAGCATGCTTGCTTCCTGGTCATTGCAGACAAGACAGCTTACCTTCATGATAAGATCTCTTCTTTCCATGGCAATGGACATGTTGGAAACAACAGCATAGACATCCTTATGGTACTTTTCTGCCAAAGCGAAGATCTTCTTGAGAATAGGAACTTCCATGTCGATTTCCACAACTATGCTGTCAGCATCTGCGAAGATCTCATCACCATACTGGTCAAGAACACCTTCCAGCGCAGCCAGTTCCGGTCTTTTGGATATGGAGGCCAGAACATCGCCTCTGTTGTCAAAAATAGCCAGCCAGGTTCCCAGTCCGTCTTCCGTACGGACGACATATCTGGTGTTAACGTTATGCTTGTTGAGCTTTTCCAGGACATCAGTACTGATGCCGCTGTTGTCAAGGACGGTAACAAAGGTAGGTTTAAGTTCAAGGTTGGCAATGTCTTCAACGACATTACGGGCAACTCCGCCGTGAACCTGAATGACTCTGCCGACATTTCTGCCTGCAGGTATGTACTGAGCAGTCGGATATCCCTTGATATCAACGAAAGTAGCGCCAAATACAACAATACCCATAAAATATCCCCCGAAGTATAGATATATATTACACTAACTGGAAACCTTTAAAAAGAAGAAAAGGCAGGAAAAAAGGCACTTTTCATCACGATTGAGTACTGTTATAGCGCATAATGGTATAATTATATGTGAAAGGAATGGCAATATGAAAAAAGCACTGATTATTGCACTGGTAATGACTATGTTATTTGGCTGTGGAAAAAGTTACAGGATCAATTATGCTGACTGTGAAGACATGTTTGATAAGCCTGCACAGTCAGGGAGAGCTGGCTCCAGGGTAACGCTCAGGATGCATCCGGTCATGGATGCTTCAGCAACAGTATGTGTTGACGGCGAACAGATTCTCAGTTCAGGTCAGAAAGGAAAGTACATCATCTACAGATTTACCATGCCTGATCATGACGTGAATGTGGAAGTAAGGATAAGCAGCTCTCAGATGTTCAGTGATGATCTGTTATATGATTATTATTATCAGGTTGCAGGTACGGAAATGGAACAGCCGTATTACAGGATAACCGTCACCAAAAAAAATGATAAACTGGTGATCAGGGAAACAGTCGATGGCGGAACAAAGGAAGAAAAGGTAAACACATATCATTCATCAAAACAGCTTATTGATGATATTGAAGCTGTCATAGAGAAGTATGACATGGATAACTGGCAGAATCTGGAAATATATGAATGTCTGGACGGTGTTGCTGAGTCATTCACTTATCTTAAGAATGGGGCATACATCAGAGTTGACATAAACAAACTCCCGGAAGACGGACAGAAGGGACTGGGAGAAATACGGGCTACTCTCCGCAGACACATGGGATAAAAAAGCAACGCGGTCACCGCGTTGTTTTTACAGCTTTTGAACCATGATATATTTCGCTTAACAGCGGCCAGCACAGA
>CAMOMM010000052.1 GCA_946619805.1 uncultured Bacillota bacterium
TCAGAGGCTATGCCCCGGAAAAGCTGAAGGGCATTGAATGGATTTGCTTTGGATCAAATGCCTTCAACGTAGTACTGCCGATTTATACCAGCACCGACAAGGTTCCTAAGTATCTCTCAGAAACCACAAATGATGTTTCAACCGAGACATTCTACTGGGGTTCAAGACTGATCGGGGCTTTAGCTGATCCGCATTTCGGACAGTGCATTCAACTGGTAGAAAGATATCAGGGTGCCGTAGCTGCTCAATCTCATCAGATCATTAATGAATATGATAAGAAGATGAAGGCTGCCAGGGATTTTACTCTGATCGATGAAGCCAACGAAAAACTTGCCGAAATGGGCAAGAGAGAAACAATTAAGTGCCTGAATAATGTTCTTCTGGAAGCCAGCAAGCAGATGAAAAACAATTACAATCGCGCTGATAACTAAAGGGAACGCAAGTTCTCTTTTTTGTTATAATGAAAAAAAGGACTGATGAATCATGAAAGATATTTATCCTGTTTTAATGTTGTTGGGTGCAACAGGCATATACAGTATTCTTGCGATAGTCGCGTTAATTGTTGTAATAAAAAAGCTCATTGAAGCTGTCAAAAAGAAGAAATGGACAGTCATTGTCCTGTCAGTGCTGCTGTGCAGCTTTTTGTCTTATTCCGTTTTTATCAGGGAGGGAAGCGTCAGGCTGCTGTGTGCCTGTTATGGTCATCCGGTCATAGCGTATACTTTTCCCGGGGAAAAACTGCATGTCATGAATAGCGAGCAGTCCTTCCTGTATGGCTGGGAAGGAGCTGAGGTTAATACCGGAAAACGAGATTTTGAATTAATGCCGATAATGCCCAATATTGAGGTATATCGTATCGGCCCGGTATTTATATCCAAACTCTGGATATTCAATGGTTAGAAGAAAAAGGAACGTAAGTTCCTTTTTCAATGAATCTCTATCTTTTCTTTTTCAGTGATTCAAGTATTGAATCAACATTTGATACAGTTGTGACCCCGGGATAGTTTTCTTCAAAATCTATCAGTATCTCTTTAGCGTCATTTTCCAGTTGTCTTGTTGCTTCATACACATCATGAATATTGCTGGTATTTTTGAAAAGTGAGGAAATGAAAACTGTGGTATCATTTGGCAATGTATCCCACGAGCCATATAATTGCTCATACGCTTTTTGAATTTGCTCAAAGCTGATAGAATCATTCCTCTGAATATGTTCATCTAAAATGCCAACGATATCAGAAAGATCATTTTTATATTTTCTTCCCGACTTGAGCTTCATGGCTATCAGGTATTCTCTGGTGATTGTACGGATGTCAACCATTTTATAGAATGTTTTGTAATATTCAGAGTATTGTACAAGCTTGTCTGAATAAGATTCAGTGCGGCGAAAATCAGAGTTCAGCCATCCGTTCGGAAGATCATGTTTATCTGACACTCTATTAACTGCTTCTTTAAAAGAAGCGGAAGCCTGGGTATAAGCATCTATATCGGTAGTTGATAATCTGAAAGAATAATTAATCAGAATTGAACCGCCACCAACAATAATGATTTCAGCATGCATACCGTTTCTGTTGAGTTTTCTATATTCTTTTGCGACTTCTTTCAGGTAAAGATCAAGGTTTTTCTTTGTTAATTCAAATCTGTTATCAGTTGACATCACGGATCTCGCTTTCTACGATGTTGTGTTTTAAAAATTCAGGAATGGAGTTTTTAATAGCTTCCACATAATACTGGTCATTGCCGGTCGCGTTGACTAAGGCAATTACACTTGCTGGAAAAAGGATTTTTGATAACTTTGCTTTTCTGATATCATCATAATCTGTACATACTGGTATATTGTTTTCTCTGCTTAAATAATCTAACATGGAAAGAAGATATAGGGATTCAGGATACCACTGATCCTCGTAATACTCACGAATCTGATTAGACTGAAGTAATTCTATGATGAAAGGTATTTCTCCCATCATTTTTATCTTTTGGCAGGTTTCGCTTTTGAAGTTTTCAAATGATGGCCTGGTTTTCATGTAGGAATAAAGAAGCTTTTCCATCGGAACATCAATAGCAGATGATATTTTATATATTACTTCCCCGCTGGCCTTTGAAAGAGGAGTTTTATTTGTATATAAATCTCGTAAAGTTGAATAAGGTATGGAAGTGTCTTTTGATAATCTATACAGAGACATATCCATTTTATTCAGATAGTGTTTTAATAACATTTTATCACCTCCACACATAAATTATAACGGTATACCGTTATAAAATCAAACAATAATGATTTGTATAATCAGAAGGTTTCTATTCGTGTCTTATGGCTCACATAGTTTGGATTTCATTTTACACAAACACAGTTTTTTTGATGTGCCTGAAAGATGACGATGATCGGGAAAAGAGAGTATAATATCAATATAAGATTATTAATATAATAAAGGAGCAAAGCATATGAGTGTATTTACAGGAAAAGAAAAACTGAAACTCGGTTTTGGCTTAATGCGTCTGCCGAAGAATGAAGACGGTTCAATTGATGTACCTCAGACCAGTCAGATGGTTGACCGGTTCATTGGAGCCGGAGGTACTTATTTTGATACGGCTTTTGCCTATCCTGGTTCTGAAGAGGCAATCAGACAGGCTCTGGTTGTCAGATACCCTCGTGACAGCTACACATTGGCTACGAAGCTGATGGTCCCACCAGAAGGTGTAAATGAAGAAGATGCCAAAAGAGAAATATATACTTCCCTGGAGAGAAGCGGAGCTGGGTATTTTGACTATTATCTGGTACATGCCATTCAGAGAAGCAACTATAAGAAGTATGAAGAATACGGTATCTGGGATTATGTAAAACAGTTAAAGGATCTGGGATTGATCAGGCATTATGGCTTCTCATTCCATGCTGATCCGGAATTACTGGAAGAACTGCTGCAGAAGCATCCTGATGCTGAATTTGTTCAGCTGCAGATCAACTATGCCGACTGGGAAAACCCGGGCGTTAATTCACGTATCAATTATGAAATCTGTAAGAAATACGGCAAGCCTGTCGTGGTAATGGAACCGGTCAAGGGTGGCATTCTGGCTGACCCTATTGATGCCGCCAAGGCAATATTTGACAGGGAAAACAACGGCATGTCATATTCTTCCTGGGCATTGAGATTTGTTGCCAGCAAGGATAATCTCTTAGCCGTATTATCAGGCATGAGTTCAATTGAACAGATGCAGGATAACCTCAGCTTCATGAAGGATTTCAGACCATTGGATGAACATGAGGAAGAAGTCATCAGAGAAGTACAGGAAGCTTACAATGCCGACAAGTCCATTCCTTGTACGGCCTGCCGTTACTGTACCAAGGGCTGTCCGATGGAAATTCCTATTCCTGATATCTTCACGGTTCAGAACCGCAAGAAGGGAAGTCCGGAGTTCCGTACCAAGAGAGAATATGCTATTGTTACCCAGAATAAGGGTAAGGCAAGTGACTGCATTCAGTGCGGTCAGTGTGAAGGAGTATGCCCTCAGCATCTGCCGATCATTGATCTGCTGGTAGAATGTCAGGGACTGGAATAACACAGGAATAAATTCTGGTTTTCTGGGGTTTTACTGAGTGAGATACACGCCGTCATCCGGTTTGTTGATAAATAAAACTCCACAGTTTAAAGTTAACTTAAACAGTAAAAGTTATAATTCAATGACTCTTTTGAGGCTTATCCTTGGTTTCATGGGAGCTGTTAAAGAGTCTTTTACAGAGGTAGCAGGAAGATGAAAGTCATCAAGAGCATCAATAACAACGTCTCGCACTGCGTTGACTCCAAAGGCCGTGAAGTAGTGGCTTTCGGCAAGGGAATTGGTTTTTTCAGGCCGGACGAAGACATTCCTCTCAACAGAATCAACAGAACTTTCTATAACGTCAAGGACACGGATTATGGGGTATTGCGCAATATTCCGACAATACTGATCAATGCTGCCATTTACATTACCGACTATGTGGCAGAAGAACTGAATGTCAACTATCCGTCATCAATGGCATTGATTTTGGCTGACCACCTGGACTTTGCGATTACCAGAAAGGACAAGAACATTTATCTGGAACAGCCGATTCTGATGGACATTGCTCAGCTTTATCCCGAGGAAATGAGAGTTGCCCTGGAATCACTGAAGATCATTGAGAAGATGACAGGTGAAATCCTGCCAAGACGGGAAGCCGGAACATTAGCTCTGCACTTTGTGTCTGACAGGATCGAAACCAGACAGAAACCGCGCATTGACATTACGACAATCACCGAGGACTGCACCAGGATAATTGAAAGGGAACTGAACACAACGATTGACAGAACAAGCTTTAACTACAACCGTTTTGTGACCCATCTGGATTATCTGATCCGCCGACTGGAGACCAAGGAACAGATTGAAAGTCAGAACAGAGAACTGTATGAGCAGATCAGGAAGATGTATCCTGACTCCTTCAACTGTGCAGTCAAGCTGACCCAGTTCATCCGCAGCCAGACTGAATATGAGATAAATGATGAAGAAGTTCTTTACCTGGCCGTGCACATTAACCGCATGATTTCCCGTATTTAAACGGGATCATATTCCATAACGTAAGAAAGTCACTTCCATTATTCAGAAGTGACTTTTAATGTGTCTGTTTCAGTATTTACTGATTATTTCTCAAATACCTGTGAGGTAAAGACATTCAGGTGAAGGTAAGTTCCCTGCTGGGTAAAGAACAGTACTCCTTCCAGGATGTCATTGTATTCAAAGTTAATGGTCTTATCCGGAGTGACTATGCTGTAGGTAAGAGGTTCAGGATAGGAGAAACTCAGAACACAGTCACGGATGCTGTAATAGAGAACATAGCGCTGAGAACCGTTGCCGTAGGTATCAGTAGCAGTAAGCCAGGCTGCTGTCCCCTGGAAAGTCAGATCAGTTGGATAAGCGGTTGGATAGGAATATCCCGGTGTGATCAGGCCTTTCCAGCTGCCATCCAGCGAGATGCCATTGGCATTATATGAATCAACTGATGAAGAGTTTACTTCCTGTTTTGATTCCGTATAGAACAGTTTCTCCTGGGAGAACGGATCAAGCAGGACAATACCGTCCTTTCTGACTTCAATGTCACCGCCGGCTTTGACATAATAACAATCCATTTCGTGAGCGGTGGCATCACTGGTTTCAGGATAAGCCCCAACTGCCTGGTAAGTCAGTTCTGTCTGATTCCAGGTCAGAGGGATGAAGTATGATCCGTTATAGAACCATCCGGTATCTTCATCAAAGTGTACCAGAGAGGTTCCGCACTCGTAAGTTCCCGGCCCGAACTTAAAGGAATGGATGTCCCATAAACCGATATTGATAGTCAAAGGCATTATCAATAAGGTGGATGTCAGCAGTATTTTCAGCTTACGGGCAAGCATCCATCTTCTTTCTTTTTTCTCTTCTTTTTTCCGGCGGCTGGCCTGGTAACCCAGGTTAAACTCCGCAGGATGCGGGCGGAACTCAGAATTGTTCATCTTACTTCAGGCCTAACTCCTTTAAGACTTTTAAGATCACAACGTTCATTTCACGCTGGACATCATAAAGCTTGGCCTCAGGGGTTTCCTTAATGTAGCGGATGGTGATGCTGTCGGATCCGATTTCCTGTAATCCCAGGCATTTGATGTCGCCATAATCAGCGTTCTGCAGCCGTTCGATGTCAGTATCAGTCGGCAGTTCAATGTCAACAACGGCTACGGAAGCATGGGAAGATCTGTTGAGAATGTCCTTCATGGAACTGTTATTGAAGATCTTTTCATTGCCGGCACCGTCCAGTAAGGTCGTGGTTCTGATACCGATTTCGGTGATCTTTCCTAAGAAGCCGTCAACTTCCACGATATCGCCGACCTTGCATTCACCTTCAAACAGCATGAAGATTCCCGTCAGCATGTCTTCGATGATCCCTTCAGCTGATGTGCCGATGATTAAGGCCAATATTCCCAACCCGGCAATGATGCCGTTGATGTCAGCACCCAGCAGTCTTAAGGACCAGACAACCATCAGGATCAGAGTGATGTAGTCAATGGCACTCTGGGTGATCGTGACAAAGGTTGCGGCCTTTTCAAACCTGATCAGGCTGACCAGCAGCTTAAGCAGATACTTGACTGTCAGCAGGAAGGCAATTATCAGGGCTACCCTGATAATGGTTTCCACGTTGATGTGGACATTGTCGATCAGCTCTTCCAGTCCAAAGCCGGTAGCTTTGGCCCCGAAGAAGCAGATTGCCAGAAAGATCAGTGACAGTATTACTCTCTTGATTTCCTTCATATTCTATTCCTCCACCTTAACATATTCTGTTCTGTTTTTTCTCACCATGGCCTCAAAGTGTCCTTCACCCTGAGTCGGCGGTATTTCCCTGTTATTGACATAGTATCCTACTTCACCGACAATGATGGTCTCGTAGTGACCGATCTCTTCCAGCTGAGGCTGATCAATTACCTTGACCTGCTCTGACCAGGCTGCCTGGTCAGTGACGGTTCTGTACCCGGATATGTACTGTTCCTGTTCACTGCTCATGCCTGTTGTATCGCAGTCTCTTTCGGCATAATACTGCAGTATCTGATCTTCGGTCATGTCGTAATGCACACCGATCAACTGTTCGGTATAGTCATTTTCCGGTCCGTAATAGGAAACAGTCCATTTTGTTCTGGTGCTGTAAACGGCTTCCTGATGGGTAACGGCCGGATGATTCACTGTTCCCATGTGGCTGATCTCTTCCTGCGCTTGTTGATCAATGACATATATGTCTGTCGGTACACCCGGGATTTCCACGATCCAGGTCAGATCTTCCGGATCATCGCTCAGCCAGCGGTTTTTAGTGGAAACCGTGGTTTTTTCACCATATACCTGATATTCCTTTATTTCGGTTTCTTCGTTTTTCTTTTTAATACT
>CAMOMM010000053.1 GCA_946619805.1 uncultured Bacillota bacterium
CTGGCAACAGCCGCAATTAATTATCCCGAGAAGGTTGAATTAATTCTTATTGATGGTAAACTTAATATGTTTACTCACAATAAGACCATACAGAAGGCAGTTGAGTCATTCAGAATAAGCGCTGAAGAAAAGGAAAGGCTGAAGAAACTGAGATGGAAATAAACGCAATTGTTAAGATCGTTCTGCATATCATTACATTTTCCTTCAGTTTTTACTGTCTCAGCGGACTTGATCTCAGCAAGATCATGCTGAATACCCCGGAAAGAGGGGCTAAGGGGCAGGTTCTGCTGTTTCTGATGTCCATGGCTTTAGGCTATCTGGTTGCACAGTTTTTAATTGCGATAATGTATAGACTGTAATATTGTGGTATACTTACTACGGTGAAAAGATGAGAGTACTATATTTTCTGGTTCCAATGGTAATATCACTGCTGTTGGAGTTTCCTGTTAAATCAATGGCGATAAAACTTGGCTGGTATGCCAAGGAAAATGAAAGGACCATCCATCATGGAAAGATTCCAAGAGTTGGCGGTCTGGCTATTTTCATTGCGTTTCTGATTGGATCTGTTCTCTTCGTTGAAAAGAATGAGACTCTGAGAGCTGTCATTCTCCGGGGATCGATAATCTTTGTGGAAGGATTCCTCGATGATATCTTTGATGTCAAACCGTTAGTAAAGATCATCTTCCAGCTGGCTGCGGCCACGGTACTGATCTTTATGGGCAATGTATATCTGAAGGTCATCAGACTGCCGTTCAATATTGTTCTCAATATCAATCTGCTGGGATACATTGTCACCTATCTGTGGATCGTCGGCATTACCAATGCGGTCAATCTGCTGGATGGGCTTGATGGACTGGCAAGCGGCTTCTGCATCATCGTTCTGATGACCATTGCCATCATCTCAGCTATTTTCAAGATCAGAAATTCCTATATTATTTCACTGGTACTGGCCGGCAGTGCCATGGGATTCCTTTTCCATAACTTCCATCCTGCCAGTGTGTTTATGGGTGACTGCGGCTCGCAGTTCCTCGGTTTCATGATTGCGGCCATTTCAGTATACAGCTTCAAGAGTACTACTTTCATTACTCTGGCTATCCCAATCATCCTGCTGTTTGTCCCGATTTTTGATACTTTCTCAGCCATTGCCAGAAGAACACTGGAACATCAGAAGATAAGTGCTCCTGATAAGAGGCATTTCCATCATATTCTGATGAACAATCTTGACCTTGGTCAAACCGGTGCCACATTGACCATCTACTGCATTACCGCAGTATTCGGTTTTACGGCTTATTCCTACATTGTCGATCCGGCAACAGGAGGAACGATTCTGCTGCTTCTGGTGATCATATTTGAAATATTCATAGAATATACGGGAATGATCTCAAATACCTACAGGCCGATACTGAGTATTCTGGATAAGATTGCCAGCAGGCACTACCACAAGTCAGATAAGTCAAAAGAGTGATGAATAATCCTCTTTTTTTAGGAGTATTTTAATGTCAACATATGTAATAAGCGATATTCATTCGCATAAGGAAAACCTGGACAGGTTTCTGCGGACAACCACAGCTGAAGATACCATATACTGTCTGGGTGATACGATAGATAAAGGCAAGGATGGTTTTCAGGTCTTTCTGAGCATGAAGGAAGATCCGAGAATCACTTTCCTGATGGGAAATCATGAGCTGATGATGTATCTTTTTCTGGAAGCGGAAAAGATACTGAAATCCAGACCGGGAAATCTGAGGGTGCTGGATTATTACTACAGTAAGCGAGATCACTGGCAGTATTACAACTACGGTTATGATACCTATATTGATTTCATGAAACTGCCGCAGGAAAAGCGAGAAGAGATTTTTGAGTATTTCCGTGAAATGCCTGTTCAGCTCAATGTTGATGTCAACGGGAGAACCTTTTTACTTGTCCATTCCAAGCCTTATGGCGATTATGACATTGATGTCTGCTTTACCGATGTGGAAAAAGACATTGATCACTATGTCTGGGACAGGGCAAAGTACTGCCATGTTGAAGAAAAGATCGTCATAACCGGACACAATGTTGTTTCCAGCGTGACCAGAGAGGGAAGAGTCATTGAAACTGACGGTGAATGGTATGACATTGACTGCGGACTGGCAGCCAATGATGCCTATTCCCGCTTGGCAGCTCTGAAACTTGACGATCTGACAGTAGAATATTATTAGAATGGTTAACCGGTCTTACGGCCGGTTTTTTGTTGAGAGAGATTACATATAATAATGAAAAAATATTATAATAATATAAAAGGAAAGAGGTATGGATATGGAAAGATATTTCGGTGAAAAGACGCCTAAGTTAGGCTTTGGCTTAATGAGACTTCCTAAGCTGGAAGACGGCAGTATTGACATTGAGCAGGTTAAGGAAATGGTAGACATTTTTCTGGATAACGGACTTACTTACTTTGATACGGCATATGTTTATGACAATGGGGCAAGTGAAGAAGCCGCCAGAGAAGCTCTGGTAAAACGTCATCCAAGAGACAGCTTTACATTGGCAACCAAGTTAAATGGCTGGATGGGTAATCCTACAAAGGAAGAGGCAGAAAAACAGCTGGAAATCAGTCTTGAGAGAACTCAGGCCGGTTACTTTGACTATTATCTGCTGCATGCTCTTCAGGATAATAACTATGAAAGATATGAAGAACTTGGCCTGTGGGATTTTGTCAGACAGGCTAAGGAAAAGGGACTGGTAAAGCACTGGGGCTTTTCATGCCATGCTTCACCGGAAAGAATGGATGATCTACTGACCAGACATCCTGATGCTGAATTTATTCAGCTGCAGATCAACTACGCTGACTGGGAGAATCCGCAGGTACAGAGCCGCAAGTGTCTGGAAATTGCCCGCAAGCACGGTAAGAGTGTTGTAGTCATGGAACCTGTCAAGGGAGGCCAGCTTGCCAACCCGGTTGATGACATCAAGAAATTATTCAAGGAAGCCAATCCGGATGCTTCATATGCATCATGGGCTATCAGATTCGTTGCTTCCCAGGATGGAATCATTACCGTATTATCGGGTATGAGCAATGTTGAACAGATGAAGGATAATGTATCATACATGGGCAACTTCAAGCCCCTGAATGATGAGGAAAAGGAAGTCATTAAAAAAGCTCAGGAAATACTGGAAAGCATCAACATGATTCCTTGTACCGCCTGCCGTTACTGCACGAAAGGCTGCCCGATGGGTATCAGAATACCTGATCTGTTCTCCGTCAAGAACAGACAGCTGCTCAATGGGTTACCTGATCATGATGAGAAACTGGTTGAAAGATATAACAGAGTCACCATGGAATCAGGTAAGGCCAGTGACTGTATCCAGTGCGGTCAGTGTGAAAGCGTATGTCCGCAGGGAATCAACATCATTGAGAGACTGCAGGACATTGCGCGGTCTTTTGAATAAACACTGATAAATGAAACGAAAATCTCTGCGTAAAGCGGAGATTTTTTCGTTTGCCATATGTTGGATCGGTATTATATAATGTTCTTAGCTAAGATTAGCTAAGGTGAATAATATGACAATGTATACCATGCATGAAGCAAAGACAAATCTGTCCAAGATCGGAAAGATCCTTGTCAACAAAGAGGAAGAATACGTTATTGTCAGTAATAACGGAAAACCGTATCTGAAAATTACTCTTTATGATAAATCAGATAAACCTGCCATCGGAATATTGAAAGGCAAGTACAGTTTTTCCGATGAGCCTGACTGGTTTAATGATGATTTTTCAGAATTGTTTGCCGGTGAAGAGGTTATCTGATGAGAGTCCTGCTTGATACACATATCCTGGTCTGGATGCTCAATGGCTTTGAACAGCTTACTGACGACAGGGAATTTCAGGAATTATTCTTTTATAAAATCGATGAGGTATATTTTTCGCCTCTGTCGATCTGGGAGATTGAACTGAAGAAAAGCATTGGGAAAGCCGATTTTAAATATGATGGCAGGGAAATATACCTGGCAGCCATTGATTCCAATATGACTCCATTGCCCCTGTATCCTAAAAACTGTCTGAAACTGGAAGACATTGATCTGCCGCAGAAGGATCCGTTTGACAGAATGCTGCTGGCACAGGCAAAGGATAACGGTCTGGTTCTTCTGACCCATGATTTTAAGTTTAAGGATATAGCAGATGATAATATTTACTATTTATCACTGAATGACCATACCGGTAAGAAAATCTCTGTGTGATGCAGAGATTTTTTCAGGAAGAACAGTTGTTTCTGACTACTCAGTATTGAAGGGAGTTACAGAATGTCAGAAATAAATAATATTAATTACAGCGATATTGATCATCTGATAAAAGATCATATCAGAGAACTCAGGGATGAATACTACAGCATGCCGGTCAGCATGGCCAGAAGCACACTGATCAGTGAATACAATTATAAAAAGCGATCCAGATTAAAATCATGCCGTCATTTCGGTTTGGATATTGCACCAGGTGATATCTGTTTCATTGATTTCGGCAGAGCTTACATTACGGAAGCAGGGTACCAGCATTTCGGGTTAGTACTGAAGGTATTCAATGGAAAGGCTTTTGTCATACCGATGACTTCCAATCATGAAGCCTGGCTGAAAGCGTATGATGAGAAGGACAATCCTGAAGGATTGAAGCATCTTTACCGTCTGGGTTATGTGGAAGGGCTGTATAAGGAATCCGTACTGTTTCTTAATGACGGTAAGTACATTAATACGGCCAGGATAATAGACGTTAAGGGAAACCTGCCGGTAAACGGCATAAAGTTCAGGGATATTCAGAAACACTTCATTGAAGGACTGACTTTGTGAAATAATGCGCAAAGTTGACATATTTTTTGTTTCACGTATTTGTCGGCAGTGATAAAATGGATTTGAGATAAATACGAGGTAAATAATAATGACAAATCTTAATGAAAGAATCTGCATCATCGGAGGAGGCCCTGCGGGCATTTCCGCTGCAATGTATCTCCAGAAAAAGGGATACACAAACTATGAAATCTATGAAAAGCTTAACAAGGTTGGAGGCAAGTCCTATTCGCCGAAGATCAAGGTAAACGGTGAAGAGAGATCATATGAAACCGGAGCCATCATGGGCGCAATAACCTATCATGCCGTTCATGAAGTTGAGGAATTCGGCGGAACCAGTCACGCTGACGGCCCTAACATGCGCCGTATGTACAGAGATTCCAGCGGTAAGGAGATCTTCCCGTTTGACATCAAGAAGAATTTCTCCATCAGAAAGACACTTGGCCTTTTAAAGCTGAAGAAGCAGATGAAGAAACTGGTTGAGATCATGAATACCAAGTATAAGGGATATGACTGCTATGGTCACCGTGGGGTTGCTCAGGGCAGGTATTCAGGTCTGGATAAGAGCGTCGATAATGCACTGAATCTGATTGAAGGAGAAAACCCTAATCTGAAGGATCTGGCTTTGCCGTTTGATCAGTTCTGCAAGCTCAACGGTGTTGAGGAAGTCATGAGAATATGGATCGGGCCTTATACTTCATTTGGTTACGGTTACTTTGATGAAATACCGGCTGCCTATGTCATGAAGTATCTGGATACCACAACAGCCATTGAATTTGTCAACATGAGGCTGTGGACATGGAAAGACGGTACCCAATCCATCTATGTAAATGCCAATAAGAAACTGCTGCATCCTGCACATCTGAATACTGAAGTAGTCAAGGTTGTCCGTCCGGCTGAAGGAACTGAAGGAAAGATCAGGGTCACCATTAAGGATGCTGATGGAGAAAGAGTTGAAGAATTTGATAAGCTGATCGTTACCACACCTCTGGATTACTTTGCCGGATATGCAGATGCCAGGGAAGAAGAAAAGGAACTCTTCAGCAAGATCATTCATGAAAAGTATGTTGACTTCATCGCCAGGTTTGATGAGAATGCCGGTCCGACCATTTCCGGTTACATCTTTGATAACATGACATATGACCGTCTGGGACATGCCATGGTATATTATCACCGCTGGGAAGATCTGAAGGGTAACTGTCCGAGTGTGGTTTACGCCTTACGCAACCATCTTGGCAGCAAGGATGTCAGTTATGACTATACTATTGATACCATGATGAAGGACATGGAACTGTGCGGATTCCCGGTAAAGGAAAGAATGTTTGAACAGGAGACCTATTACTGTCCGCATGTCAGCTCCAAGGATTACGCTGATGGCTGGTATGACAAGCTGGAAGCCATGCAGGGCAAACAGGGTACATACTATGCCGGTGAGATTATCAGCTTCGGTGACATGGAAGATACCTGTGCCGCCAGCAAGGACATCGTCACCAGATTCTTCTAAACAGGAAGTTATGAAAAATACAGGCACCGGGAAACCGGTGCTTTTGTATATTCGGAAATAGAGTGATATCATAGAAGCGTGAACGAAAAACTGAATCTTGAAAAGCAGTACCGATATCTTCTGGGAGTATCAGGGGGAAGTGATTCCATGATGCTTCTTTCACTGTGCCTAAGGGAAAAACTGGATGTTGTGGTCTGCTTTGTGAACTATAAGATCAGGGAATCAGCCGATCTGGAAGAACAGCTTGTGGAGAAATACTGCAGTGAGCATGGTGTAAAGCTGTACAAGGATTATCCGGTACAGCATGACAGTGAGAACTTCCAGATGTGGGCCCGTAATGCCCGCTATGAGTTTTATAAAAAGGTTTATGACAGGGAAGAGTGTGATTATCTGTTAACAGGTCATCAGATGGATGATCATCTTG
>CAMOMM010000054.1 GCA_946619805.1 uncultured Bacillota bacterium
GATCATCTGCTTTGCGGCTCTGATACTGACAACGGTAGTTCTGTTAATTGACTATAATAGTCAGCTTAAGAATACAATGCCGATGATGTGGCTGGTGATTTTCTCACTGGTGCTGACTGTAGTATCGTTTACGGGAGTTATCGATACCAGCTGGCCGGTAATTGTATTGGGATCAATTGCCGTCAGTGTTCTGCTGCTGTTTATCTTCTTCCATAATGATTTTATCAGGGAACTGAAGAAGAGATTCCATACCAACTAGGAGAGTGAGATGAAAACTGCGATAGTATTCTATTCAATGAGTGGTAATGTCCGCTGGACTGCAGAAAAAATAGCAGAGATGACTGACGGTGATCTGATCGAATTAAAGTGTGTCAGAGAATTCCCGGATAAAGGTTTCAGAAAGTTTTTCTGGGGCGGCAAGAGTGCTGTAATGAAAGAGAAACCGGAATTACAGCCATACAGTTTCGATGGTAATAAATATGATCATATAATCCTCGGCTCACCGGTATGGGCTTCAAATATAGCCCCGCCTTTAAGAACATTCATCAGTGAAAACGGGAATTTACTGAAAAACAAGACTGTTTCTGCCTTTGTCTGCATGAGTGGAGCCGGTGGACAGAAAGCTTTAGAGAAACTCTCAGATATAATTTCTCTGAAGAAAACAATGATACTGATCGATCCTAAAGACCGTCAAAAAGCGGAAAATGAGGAGAAAATCAGAGAATTCAGCATTATTTAGCATTACAAACCGCCTTTATGGCGGTTTTCTTGACGGTATGAGCATGATATAGTATAATTGCTAACTGAGTTAGTTATTTTTTATGAACAGCAAAGAACAGGCACAGATATTGTTTGATAACATAAGCCGGATCTTCAACCGCCCAGCTCCTAAAAAGCTGGTTTCTTTAACACGCGGTGAATTATGCGTACTGGCAGCGCTGAGCAGCCACGGTTCCATGACGCCAAGCGAAATTGTCATGATAACCGATACCAGCAGTGCCCATACAGCCAAGATCCTCCGCAATCTCAACAGTAAGGGAGAAATAAGACGTGAGAGTGACCCTGATGACGGACGCAGAGTAATCATCTCATTAACGGAAAAGGGCCGCAGTCATGTCAGAAAAATATATGAGAACATCATTTCCCATGTATCTGCCGTACTGCAGCAGCTGGATGAAGAGGATGTAACTGCCCTTATCAGAGCAACCGGAAATATTGCATCCCTGCAGGAGGTTTCCGATGATTGAGTTAAGAAACATCTGCAAGAACTATGAGATGGGCAATAATACCGTGGCAGCACTGAAGAATGTTTCGGTTTCTTTCCGCCGCAATGAATTCGTAGCCGTTCTGGGTCCTTCAGGCGGAGGTAAGACCACGATGCTTAACATCATTGGCGGTCTGGACCGTTATACCTCCGGGGATCTGATCATTAACGGCAAGTCAACTGTTGACTTCAATGACCGTGACTGGGACAGTTACCGCAATCATACTGTCGGTTTCATTTTCCAGTCCTATAATCTGATTCCTCATCAGAACGTCATTTCCAACGTTGAACTGGCACTGACTATTGCCGGTCTGAGCAGAAAGGAAAGAGTTGAAAGAGCCAGGCAGGCTCTGGAAAGAGTAGGGCTGGGGGATCAGCTATACAAGAAACCTAACCAGCTTTCCGGCGGGCAGATGCAGAGAGTTGCCATTGCCAGAGCCTTAGTCAATGATCCTGACATTCTGCTGGCTGATGAGCCGACCGGTGCCCTGGATACACAGAGTTCCATTCAGATAATGGATCTGCTGAAGGAAGTTGCTTCAGACCGTCTAGTTGTCATGGTCACTCATAATCCGGAACTGGCCGAAAGATATGCCAACCGCATTGTCAGACTGACTGACGGTAAGATAATCAGCGACAGCAATCCGTATGTTAACGATGAAGAAGAACGGGCATATACCATTACGAAAGCTTCAATGAACATTTTCACAGCATTCGTGCTGTCTCTCAATAACCTGATGACCAAGAAAGCCAGGACCATTCTGGTGTCTTTTGCCGGTTCGATCGGTATCATTGGGATAGCTCTGATCATGTCATTGAGCAATGGGGTCAACAGATACATTGATGATGTGCAGCGTGATTCATTAAGCTCATATCCGCTTACCATAGAAAATTCCGACATGGATATGACAACCAGTATGCTCAATGTGGTTTCTTCCGTAGCCAAGACTGAAAGAGAAGAGGGAAAGGTTACGGAAATTTCCATGATAGCCAACATGTTCAATCAGGTTGGCAGCAATAACCTGAAAGCTTTCAAAAAGCACATTGAAAGTAACTATGATAAGATAGATGACTATCTGGTAGCCATACAGTACAGTTATGGCATAACACCTAATATATACAAGGCTGATGAACCGGGAAAGATCATAAAGGTCAATCCGAGTACCATTTACAACAGCATGTTCTCTTCCTCAATGCGGATGTATACCCGTTCGGCTTTCCAGCAGCTTCTGGACAACAGGGAATTACTGGAAAGTCAGTATGATCTGATTGAAGGACGCTGGCCGGAGAAGTATGACGAGATGGTTCTGATCGTTAACAGCCGAACTGTAATAACCGACTATATTGTTTATGCCCTTGGTCTGCGTGACCCGGGAGAACTGGAAGATTTCATCAATAAGATGATGCAGGGAGAAAAGGCTGAACTGAACAATAAACCGATGTCTTTTACCTGGGAAGATTTCCTGAAACTGGAATACAAACTGATCATTCCGGCAGACTTCTATGAATATGACCGGACCTATGACGTCTGGAAGGACATGTCTGATGATAAGGCCTATGTTCAGGATCTGCTTGATAAGGCTGTGACCCTGAAGATAACGGGAATCATCATTCCGCGGGAAGGGCGCAGCAATAATGTCATGATGCCGGGAGTAGGGTATCTTCCTTCTCTGACTGATTACGTCATTGAACAGAGTCATGACAGTGAAATAGTCAGACAGCAACTGGCTGACAGAACCAGAGATGTCTTCTCCAGAAGGACTTTTGAAGATATCAACTCCGATAACCGTCAGGAAAGCAATATCAGCTTTGAGGACATGATCAGTGTTGATACTGACATGATGAATCAGGCCTTCAGGATAAATGTAAACCCGGATGATGTTACAAACAGCATGAACTATTTCATGTCCAGGGCCATGAATGATGTCATTAATGATGCCGGTGATGCCGGTAAGCAGCTTGGCACCTTTGTCCGAAACATGACGGCGGAAATGCTGGCAGACTACATAAATGAAGCAGGTGAAAATGGCACTGCCGTGATCGATTTGGAAGCCATTGACAGGATGATCGATGCCCAGATGGCCAAGGAATCATCGCAGAAGGAAATGGCTCAGATCGAACAGGATTTCGGTCTGGAAAAAGGATACATGGAAAAGGTTCTGCGTCCGATGCTTAAGAGCACGGTAGCTTCCTATGTGGAAATCGGAAAGCAGTTTATGCCAACCGGTGATACACCGCTGTCAGCTGATCAGATCGTTGAACTGGTAAATGCCTTAATGAATAATCCGGCCATGGAAGAAACCATTAAGAATGTGACGACATCTCTGCTGCAGGGAAGAATAATGAAGTCTCTTAACGGCACCATGTCGGAAATGGGCAGCTATCTTTCCGGGCTCATGAACAATGCCTTCATCTTTGATGCCAGTGCCCTGCAGAAAGCCTTTAAGTTCAACATGACGGAAGAAGAGATCACCAGACTGATGATGACCTACATGAATACTTCGCAGAGTGACGTTACCGCTGACGGCAATCTCAGAACTCTGGGATATGTTGATCCGCAGTCACCTGTATCCATTGCCGCCTATCTGAAGGATTTTGACTCCAAGGAAGGCTTCAAGCAGTTCATCAGCGATTATAATGACAACCTGAAGGAAAAAGGACATGACGAAGATGTCATTGTCTATACAGACATTACCGGAATCCTGATTTCTTCTGTTTCCAATATCATAAATGCCATAAGCTATGTACTTATAGCCTTTGTTTCCGTTTCTCTGATCGTATCATCGATCATGATAGCGATAATCACCTATATTTCCGTACTGGAAAGGACCAAGGAGATCGGAGTCTTAAGATCACTTGGTGCTTCCAAAGGCAATGTGGCCTCGGTATTCAATGCAGAAACATTCATAATTGGTCTGTTTGCCGGTACAATTGGAGTCATTACCACGGTCTTACTGTGCTATCCAATCAACTGGATCGTGCGCAAAGTGACCGATATTCCTACCCTGACAGCTTATCTGCCGTTAAGAACAGGACTGATACTGATTGTCATCAGCATTGTTCTGACCGTCATTGCCGGTATCATACCTTCCAGAATGGCCATGAAGTGCGATCCAGTAACGGCTTTGCGAACTGAATAGTCAGGTTGTAAGCATATTGTAAAAATGATACAATTTATAAGATGAAAAGCAGAGTTAAACAGACTGAGAAGTTTGATGGATTATTTGTTATCGGTACCATACTGGTGGTTGTGGCAGCCATTGTCGCAAGCACTCTTTTTGGTGGCTTAAGCCCGGTTCCTTCAGGTGATCTGCCTGACAGGGAAGGCAATAACATCCATAAGCTGGTCATCAGTGAATTAATGAGCAATAACGGCGGAGTCTGGGTAAATGACCAGAACGAAGTCGTTGACTATCTGGAAGTCTATAACGGAACGGATAAGACAATTAACCTGCAGGGTTACGGTCTTTCTGACAGAACCGATACCGTAAAGTGGGTGTTTTCCGATGTAACAATCCCTTCCGGGGGTTATGTAACTGTCGGACTGACCGGCAAGATTCAAAGCGGGAACAATGCACCGTTCAGATTAAGTTCCAAGGGCGGTGAAACGATATCTCTCGTCAATCCAAGCAGCAAGGTAATTGATGCCGTGGAAACCGTGTCTTTAGGCAAGAATCAGGCCATGATGAGAGACGGGGACGGAAACTGGTTTGTTTCGGATTTCGGAACTCCTGGCTTTGCCAATAACCGGAATGGTCTGGAAAACTATCATGCTTCCCTGATGTCTGAAGGGGAAAAGGAACTGGTCATCAATGAATTTCTCAACCGTAACAAGGCTAATTTCTTAAGAAACGGCCGGCAGGATGGCTTCATTGAGTTCAAGAACATTTCTGATCATAATGTCGATCTTGGCGAATATACCATCGGCAAGGACATCACCAATCCGTTTCTGCAGAAACTGGAAAGTCATATAATTGCTCCAGGTGAAGTGCTCTGCATCTTTACCGGTGATCAGAAAGGAGATCTGGGATTCCGTTTTGAAAGCACCAGCGGTGTGGTTGTCCTAAGCAGGAACGGACGCATCATTGATGAGATCACTTACAGCAATCTGGCTTCGGGAATTGCCCTGTGTCGTGAAGATGACGGCAGTTACCGTAAAACCAATATCGTATCACCAGGCCAGCAGAATACCGTTAACGGAATTGAAACTTTCCAGTCGCTCTATCTCAGCAATCCGGATGGCTTGATGATCTCGGAAGTCATGAATTCCAATCACAGTTATCTGGCACAGAACAGCAACAATTACTATGACTGGATCGAGTTAAGAAACAACAGCGGTGCCACAGTCAATCTGGGTGAATATTATCTGTCCAAAAATGATGATAACCTGGAACTTTATCAGCTTCCGGAAGTGGAACTGGCCCGGGGTAAATATTACATCATCATGGCATCAGGTGATACCAGACTGACAAACAATTCATATCATCATGCCAATTTCAAGATCGGTGCCAGCGATACACTGTACCTCAGTAAAAACGGTGTCATTGCTGACTGCATGAATCTGGCCAACATACCTGATGATTACAGTTACGGCCGCGGCAGCAAGAATGGCTTCATCTACATGGAAACCCCGACACCGGGAGAAGCCAATAATGACGGATACCGTCTGGTGGCTGATGAACCGGTCATTGAGACAGCAGGGGTCTATAACGGGGTCAGCAATGTTGAAGTAAGAATAAGCGGGCAGGGGACGATCCGCTATACTACAGACGGCAGTTTTCCAACTTCCTCATCTGCGGTTTACAACGGTCCCTTTACTCTTTCATCAACCGGGATCGTCAAGGCCAGAAGCTATCTGGAAAATGCGATCTCCAGTAATTCGGTAGCCGGCAGCTATATCATTAATGAAAAGCACACTTTGCCGGTAATGTCCGTGTCAATGGATCCTTCGGATTTCAGTTATCTCAATTACAATGCCAATGTCAGAGGCCTGGAATTACAGGCCTATGCGCAGTTATATGAAGACGGACAGGAAAGCTTTGCCATACCATGTTCAATAGCCTGTTTCGGCGGAAACTCCCGCAACGATGAAAAAAAGAGTTATGCTCTGCGCTTTGATTCAGACTGGGGTGCCGGAAATCTCATTTATCATCTGTTTGAAAACAGGGATAACAGTGTCTATGATGCCATCGTCTTAAGATCAGGTTCAAATGACCTTTCCAAGACGATCTTCCGTGACATTCTCTGTACTTCAGCGGCTGATAACTATCTGGATGTTCAGGCTTACAAGTCATGCGTACTTTACATTAACGGCGATTACTGGGGTATCTACAACATC
>CAMOMM010000055.1 GCA_946619805.1 uncultured Bacillota bacterium
TTATCCCGTTGCTGCCCACAGGAACCTTCCGGGCCTCTTCATCGAGCTGACGGTAGACACTGATTCCCTTATTCTCCAGATCCCTGCAGAATTCCCTGCGGAACCATTTCAGAATGCTGCCGGTGGAACTCTGAGCCACATAATCCGTGTAATATCCTCTTAACAGGTTATCCGGTCCATTGTTGGATCCCTCAGGATTAAGCAGAGGCTTCTTATTGAGGGCCATGGCCAGGTTGCTGCTGCCGGCGATCATGGCGATCTTTCCCGGGCAGTTAACACCCATGCCCAGTACTCCGATGCTGCTGTCAACGCCGCCCTGTGCAATCGGAATACCTGCCTGAAGACCCAGGAAATCAGCCGCTTCTTCCGACAGTTCTCCAACCCTGTCAGCGACTCGGAAAACTCTTTCTGAAGGGAATCTGGCGATTGCTTCCGATATATCCAAAGCCTCGTAAATCCTGCCGGAAAAGCCTTTATTTACGTTATAACCCCAGTTGCAGGCGGTATTTATGTTCATGCACCAGCTGCCGGTAAGCCTGAAAGTCAGCCAGTCCTGATACTCGCAGAACACCTCTGCCCTGTCATAGTTATCTCTTTCGTTTCGCTTCAGCCAGGCCAGTTTCGGCGGCATCCATTCCGCTGAATAGAACTCTCCGGTCTTTTCCAGCAGCTGATCTGCTTCCTTCTGGGCTCTGACATCCATCCAGATGATACACGGTCTGACCGGTGTACCGTCCTTAAGGCACAGAACCACACTGGTACAGGTGGTATCAGCTGCGATGGCGGCAATTCTTTTCCTGGCCATAGGCACCTTATCCATGGCACCATCAACGGCCTGTTTCAAGCCATTCCACCAGTCGGCAGGATCCTGCTCAGCCCAGCCTGGATGAGGGTGTACCGTAGGATAGTCGGCAGAGGAAAAAGCCAGGCATTTTCCCGTAAAGTCATACAGTCCGACTCTGATGGAACCGGTACCGCCGTCTATTCCCATTAATATGTCTTTATTACTGCCTCCGGGCACGGGCTGCCTCCATGAAGGTCACGACTCTTTCATAATCAACGAAATTGTCAAACTTTCCGTCTTTCTTGAAGGTGGTGCCGACAATGGCTCCATCGGCGATAGCCAGCTGATCCCTGATGGTTTCAGGCCTGCAGCCGGTATTGCAGAAAACATAGGTATCAGGCAAAGCTGCCTTTACTCTGGCCAGTATCTGATTATCGGTAGCCACACCGGCCGTTAATCCCGATACCAGGATGGCATCAGGCTTGCAGTTGAAATTGGTGCTCTTGGCTATCTCGGCAACATCTCTGCCTCCCAGATAAACAGCACTTTCAGGATAGATGTTATACAGCAGTCTGCACTTATCCCGGATCCCCAGTTCTGCTCTGTGTCTGACTACTGAGCCGGCATCGTTATTCCATAAGCCCAGATCACTGGCATAGACACCGTTAATTACTTCCCTGACAAAACAGGCACCGGTTGCCGCCGCCAGATCCAGACTGGCATATGGATCCCATAACATGTTGACCCCGAAAGGAACCTTGATTTCCGGCATCAGCTGACCGATTACTCTGGCCATGGCCGCCGTACATTCGGTTCTTACTTTAGTCATATATGGGAGAGAGAATTCATTGGAAAACATTACGGCATCGACCCCGCCCTTCTGCAGAGCCATCAGATCCTCGTAGGCTTTCTGAACTACCCAGTCCATGCCTTTTTCCCTGTCATATCCCGGATCACCAGGCAGGGCTCTGACATGACACATTGCGATTATCGGTTTTTCGGTACCGAACACTTCTTTTGCCCAAGTCATCATAAAAGTTATCCTCCTGCTATGTATTGTTGATCATATAGTGTGTGTTCCAGATGGTCCACTCATTCATGTATAGTTTACAACAACAGGGCCAAAAGGTACAATTAAGGCGTGAAAACAAGTATGATAATTACGGGAAGGAGCTACGGAAATGACTCTCGATAAGATCAAGAAAACACTCAGAGAATACATGGCGATCCCGAGACTGTCAGGCTACGAAAAGGAAATGGCCTACAGACTCGCAGATGATATGAAGAAGTACACTGATGAAGTGCACATTGACCGAATCGGCAACTGTATTGCCACATTCAGAGGCAGTCAGAGCGAAACCCCTGCCCTGATGGTGTTTGCCCATATGGATGTGATCGGCTTCATCATCACCAGGATCGATCCGGACGGTTTCATCTTTGTAGATCGAATGGGCGGGGTTCCGGAAAAGGTTCTTCCGGGAACACCGGTAAGAGTAGGTTCGGAAGACGGCACGTATCATAACGGCGTCTTTGGTACAAAGGCCTATCACATCATGTCCGCACGGGAAAAGGAAAAGGCTGATCCGATTTCTTCCCTGTTCATAGATGTAGGAGCCAGCTGTGCTCAGGATCTCTATGATGCCGGCATTCATGTCGGCTGTCCGGTACTGTACGGTCAGGCTTATTATGAGCTGATGAATGACAGAGTATCGGGAAGCTACATTGATGCCGCTGCCGGAATGTGCAACCTCATTCAGATTGCCGAGCATCTGAAAAAGAATCCGCCTAAGACCACTGTCCATCTGGTAGGAACGGTCTGGGAAGAATTCTCAGCCAGAGGAGCCATGATTGCCCAGAGGACAGCCCATACCGACATGGCTATTTCCATACTGGGACCGGGAGCCGCCGATACTCCTGATCAGAGAGGCAAAGTCAGCAACGTTTCAATGCATAACGGTGTCGGTGTGACAATGTTCAATTTCCATGGCAAGGGAACCCTCAACGGCAACATAATCCACAAGGGAATGTTTGAACTGCTGAAAAAGACAGCTGCCGAAAAAGGCATTCCAATTCAGCGTCAGGCAGCCAGAGGCGCCCTGTCAGATACAGCTTACCTGGCCCTGGAAAATGAAGGGATCCCATGCATGGATCTCGGCACACCTGACCGATACAGCCATTCAACTCTGGAAGTCATCGATACCAGAGATCTGATGCAGACCGGTGAACTGCTGTGCGGCTTCATTGACAATCTGACCCCGGACTTCAATACCGACAGATATTAATCACACAAAAACGGCCATTACGGCCGTTTTAGTGTGCTTTGAAAGCAGATTACTTGTTTAAGGCGAGATTGAGAACCTCATCCACATTTGTTACCGGGACGAATTCCATGGATTTTCTGACTGTTTCAGGGATGTCATCCAGATCCTTCAGATTCTTCTGCGGCAGGATGATCTTATGAATGTCACTGCGGTAAGCAGCCATGGACTTTTCTCTTAAGCCCCCGATCGGAAGTACATTACCTCTTAATGTAACTTCACCGGTCATGGCTAAGGTACTTGATACCGGTCTGTGAGTCAGGGCACTGACCACAGCGGTCGTCAGGGTAATTCCGGCACTTGGGCCATCCTTAGGTACGGCACCTTCCGGTACGTGAATGTGAATGTCGTGAGATTCGAAGAACTTCGGATCAATGCCGTATTTTTCAGCATTGCTCTTGACGTAACCGACAGCGATGGTGGCGGATTCCTTCATGACATCACCGAGTGATCCGGTAATGATCAGACCGCCCTTTCCTTCAAAGTAGGTCACTTCGATCGGCAGGATGTCCCCGCCGAACTGGGTATAAGCCAGGCCAGTGGCAACACCTATCTGATCCTGCTGTTCCTTTTCACCGTATTCGTAGATTTCCTTGCCCAGCCACTGCTGAATGAGTTCCTTTGTGACCGTTACGCTTTCATTTTCGCCCTTGGTATAGGCCAGAGCGGTCTTGCGGCATAACTTGCCAATGGCTCTTTCCAGCTGTCTGACACCGGCTTCTCTGGTGTAATGACGGATGATGTAGAGCAGTTCCTCTTCACCAATCGTGAACATTTCCTTTTTGAGGCCGTTGGCATCAAGTTCCTTCTGGATCAGATGTTCCAGGGCAATGTGCATCTTTTCGTCTTCAGTATATGAAGACATTTCGATGATTTCCAGTCTGTCTCTTAAGGCATCTGGAATTGAATACAGGTCATTGGCTGTGGCAATGAATAATACCTTTGACAGGTCATATGGTTCTTCAATGTAGTTGTCGGAGAACTGATAGTTCTGTTCAGGGTCAAGCACTTCCAGCATGGCACTGCTTGGATCGCCTTTATAGTCAGAACCGAGCTTGTCGATCTCATCGATCAGGAAGACCGGATTGACGGTACCGGCGCGCTTCATGCCCTGAATGATACGTCCAGGCATGGAGCCCAGATAGGTTCTTCTGTGGCCTCTGATCTCAGCTTCGTCTCTGACACCGCCCAGCGATATCTTGACGAACTTACGGTCCAGGGCTCTGGCAATGCTCTTGGCCAGGGAGGTCTTTCCGACTCCCGGAGGCCCGGCCAGACACAGAATAGGTGCATTCAGTGAATTGGTAAGCTTCTTTACGGCGATGTATTCCAGCACTCTTTCCTTTGGCTTTTCCAGACCGTAATGGTCTTCTTCCAGAATGCGGGATATTTCGTTGATGTCAGATCTGTCTTCAGACTGCTGCCACCAAGGAACCTTTTCGATCCAGTCGAGGTAGGTTCTGATGACGGCTGCTTCCGGTGAACCGCCGGACATCATTTCCAGTCTGTTGAGTTCATCGGATACCTTTTTCTTGACGTTTTCCGGATAAGGATTGTTTTCAAATCTTTCCCTTAAGGCATCAAGGTCATTGGCATCACCGGGATCATCACCCAGTTCTCTTTTAATGGCTTTCAGTCTTTCTCTGAGATAATACTCTTTCTGGCTTTCATCAATGCTGTCCTTGACCTTTTCGTTGATGTCGTTTTCAACCTGCTTGATCTCACGGGAAACCGCAAACTGATGCAGGATCAGAACGAGTCTGTCATTGACATCAAGTGCTTCCAGGATCTCCTGGCGGTCAGCCAGAGGCATAGGAAGGTACTGTCCGAACTGGTCAGCCAGCACAACACTGCTGACACCGCTGGAAAGGTGGTTTATCAGTTCCTTAGGAACGGCGCCGAAGTTCGGAGAGATCTGTTCGAATTCCTCGATGACTCTCTTGACCAGGACGCTTTCCTGTCTGTCATCACCATAGATGTCTTCGACAACGGTGATGTTGGCGGTAAACATGGCAGGATCATTGGTAATGGTGTTCCGCTGAGCTCTGGCGATGCCATGGAATTTCACTTTCATGATACCGCTGTCCTGACGGACATGCTTAATGGAGCACAGCGTACCAAAGCTGTACATGTCATTTACGTCAGGATCTTCGACCATGACGTCCTTCTGGGTGACGACCCAGATCATTGATTCATAACTTTCTCTTGCTTTGTTAAGAGCGTTTACACTCTTCTTTCTTCCCACATCGATCACGATGTCCTGACCAGGGAAAATGATGACTCCTCTGGTGCAGATAACCGGGAAGGGAACATTGTTATACATTTCAGAATATAAACTCATTTATTTACGCTCCTTTCAAGGCAGGAACCGTAGACTGCT
This sequence comes from uncultured Bacillota bacterium, assembly GCA_946619805.1. Taxonomy (GTDB): domain Bacteria; phylum Bacillota_I; class Bacilli_A; order Erysipelotrichales; family Erysipelotrichaceae; genus RUG521. The sequence goes on from CAMOMM010000055.1 coordinate 5,483, forward strand.
GGTTTCCGGATTATTTCTTCAGAGCTTCCAAAGTCTTGCGCATTTTCAGGTCATCAGACAGATAAGTATCCGGTACTAATTCCTTGATCTTCTCTACTTCCATGCCATACTGTTTGGCCATTGCTTCGTATTCTTCAGCAACTTCCTCATCTTTGACTTCAATGTTCATGTCGCTGCCAATGGCTTCCAGAATCAGTCTGATTCTTACTTTCTTTTCAGCTTCAGGTCTTAACTGTTCCTTGAAGCCCTTTTCATCTGTACCCATGATTCTGTAGTACATATCCATATTGAGTCCCTGCTGCCTGATCCTGTTGGTATAGTCATTGAATGTATTCTCTGTTTCATCAGCGATCATGATTTCAGGGATTTCCACCTTGCATACTTCGCACAGATCATCGAGCAGCTTGTTGGTAGCCTTTTCTTCAGCTTCGGCCTTGCGCTGCTTCTTCATCTGTTCCTTCAGATGCTTGGTCAGTTCGTCAACGGTCTTGACGTTTTCATCGATGTTGACCTCAGCAACGAACTCATCGTTTAATTCAGGTAATACCTTTTCCTTGATTCCATCTACCTTTACATGGAATACTACCGGCTGTCCTGCCAGTTCGGCTACACCGTAGTTTTCAGGGAAGGTTACGTTAATGTCCTTTTCTTCTTCGGCTTCCATGCCGACGATCTGTTCCTCAAATCCAGGAATGAAGCTTCCTGAACCGATTTCCAGCGGATACTCAACACCCTTGCCGCCTTCAAATGCGACGCCATCCTTGAATCCTTCAAAGTCGATTACGGCGATGTTGCCATTTTCAACCTTGCCCTCTTCCTTCAGGACTTCTTCAGCATGCTGAGCGCGGATGTTTTCGATTTCACGGTCAACATCCTTCTTCAGGACAGAGACCTTGTCTTCCTTGTATTCAACAGCCTTATAATCACCTAATTCAACATCAGGATAGACTGTTAACTTGAATACTAATGTGGCAGCATTTTCATCGATAGCTTCTACATCTAAAG
>CAMOMM010000056.1 GCA_946619805.1 uncultured Bacillota bacterium
CTCAAGCAGCTTCGCCAATGCAGGTGTTCCGGCCTGTACATTTGCCAGACTGAATCCTCGCGGCGGTGCTCAGATCCACAACCATCATGACAACATGGATCATCTGGATCCTGATTCATTCATGATTACCCTTAATTTCGTGGCAAAGTTCGCTGATCAGATTGCCAACGCCGCTGTTAACCCTATCCCTCGCCGCTTCGCTGATAAGGTCAGCAAGCGCATGGAAGAAATGAAGAAGTTCATGGCTGACAGAAACGAAGAAAAACCTGAAAAGGGCAAAAAGAAAGAAAAAGAAGAAAAGAAATAAACAGACAGACCTTTCCTAGCGGAAAGGTTTTGTTTACAATGTGTTGGCCACTATGACATGTGCTATAATTGATGTGTAGATTATATGACCGGAGGTCTAACTTATGAAAAAGAAAATAATAATCATCCTGTCCGTTCTTTTACGGTTCTGCAGTCTGTCTGCAACAGTTTTTAAAGCTGATGAACAGCCTGCAATTGAGCGGAAGATGGCTTCTGATTATCAGCACCTTAATCTCAGAACAGAAGCTGAAGAAGCCAAGGAAGCTTACTATACCGTAAACGGAGAGAAGATCGAAGCTGAGTATAGTTATGATGATGCCTGGCAGGCTTACATAGAAATGCCTGACGAGTGGTTTGACAAAGACCTTACCATTGAGCTTTATGTCAGTGATGAGAAAGTTGCCGAAACAACCGCAAATCTACCGGCTTTGCCAGTTACAAAACCTACCCCGCCTATTGAAGCAGTAATCGCTGTTTCAGAAGAAACAGAGCTGGTTTTCCATCCTCAGCAGGGAAGAACCAGACTGTACTACTTCTTCCCAGCCGGTACTGACCTGTCCAATATCATTTTCCGTTATGAAGAAACTGTAACTGATGTCACGGTAAAAAGTCCGTTCAGTGATACTGAAGCAATTACATTGACTTCTGATACTCCTGCAGACATTACTCCATTGCGGGGAGTAATCAACTGCAATGCTGATTTTCTGGAATTCAGTTATACCGTTTCCGGTAAAGCTGAAAAAGCCATTGTAGGCATCATGGTTTCCAAAAACGTGGAATCCGCATTCTTCACCAGTAAGGATCCGGTAAACAAAGGCCGTGCCTACATTGAATCCGACCCTGATCATAACCGGAAAGCAGCCGGTTCTCTCCAGATGTTCAACTCTGAACTGAAGGAAGTATATTCAGGTGCTGTCTCAGCCATTAAGGGCAGAGGCAATACGACCTGGGGTGGCTTTAATCCGAAGAAGCCGTATCAGATAAAGCTTGATAAGAAAGCTGACCTGCTTGATCCAAAAGACGGCAAGCAGAAAGCCAAAAAATGGCTGTTACTGTCAGAGCCGTTTGATTCCACGCAGCTTCATAATTCAGTATCATATGATTTTGCATATGAAATGGGATTAACGAATACTCCGGAAGGTAAAACGGTTGATTTATATTATGATGGTGAATACCGCGGTTCCTATTATCTGTGTGAAAAGAATGAAATAGGTGAAGGACGCGTTGAAATCAATGATCTGGAAAAAGACATTGAAGATGCCAATCCGGATGTTGACTTTGAGGAACTTCCGGTCGTTATGACTAAAAACAAATACGGCCGTGATGTTCAGTATGTAGACGGAATTACCGATCCTGAAAACATTACCGGTGGATATCTGCTGGAAATAGACCATGTCTTCTATCATTCCGAAAAGAGCTGGTTTGTAGCCAGAGGCCCTCGCTTCGTTTCCAAACAGCCGGAATACCTTTCAAAAACTGCCATGGAATACATCAGTGATTTCATGGAAAATGTCATGTCATATATCTATGACGGCAAGACAAATCTCAAGAATGTTAATAATATCTTTGATGTCATTGACCGTGATTCATTTGTCAGATACTTCATGTTAATGCAGTTGAACAAGAACAATGATACATATACTTCTTCTACTTTCGTATATAAACCGGAAAATGAAGATAAGCTGTATGCCGGTCCTGTCTGGGACTGTGATACCTCATTAGGAGTAAGAGTTGAAACTGATTCCGACGTTGTTAATCCGGAAGATAACAGCTATTCACCAGAAGGATGGCTGGTCAGAGGACTTGGTAAAAAGCTCGTGCAAAACAGTGACTTCCAGAAAGCAATTTATGAGTACTACAATAAGGAAATGCGCAGTCTCATAGATGAAATAATCTTCAGCAAAGATACAGCTGATACCTGGTATCAGAAAGCCAAGTGGATCGAACAGTCTGTAGACATGAACTACACCCTGCACGAATTCAACACGGCTACCGGCATCATGCTGACCAGGGACTGTTACTGGCAGAATATCACCTATATGTTCAACTGGATCAAAGAAAGAGTTGACTGGCTTGACAGAGCACTGCTGACTCCGGACATCAACAGAATATATGGCAATAACAGATACGACACTGCCATTAAGATTGCAGAAAAACTGAAGACATTACGCGGTGTAACATCATTTGACACCTTCATTCTGGCAGATGGCCAGAACTTCCCTGACGCTTTATGTTCAGCATATCTGGCCAACAGCCTTAATGCTCCAATCATGCTGATCAATGATAAGAACGCCGACAAGATAACTGAATACATCAATGCCAACATTGCTGAAAACGGCAAGGTTCTGGTACTTGGCGGAGTGAACGCTGTCAGTGAAGATCTGTTAAAACCTATCAAAGCCGAAACCACCAGAATCAGCGGCGCTACCCGTTATGAAACCAACATGCAGATCCTTGACGCAATCGAAGGTGAAATAACAGATCTGCTGGTATGTACCGGCAACAGCTATGCCGACTCCTTAAGTGCATCTGCCGTAGATATCCCTATTCTGTTGGTCAAGGATACACTTACCCAACAGCAGACAGAATATCTGGAAAAAGCCAATCTGGAAAACATCTACATCATCGGCGGAACCCGGGCGGTAAATTCTAACGTTGAAAAACGGTTACGGAAATACGGCAAGGTTACCAGAGTATTCGGAGCCAACCGCTTTGAGACATCGCTGAATGTTGCCAGAGAGTTCTTCGAAGATGCTGACAATGCCGTAGTATCATATTCACATAACTTCCCTGATGGCTTATGCGGTGGAACCTTAGCCAATGCCTTAGGCTCACCTGTACTGTTAGGAAGAACCAATGATACCGTTCTGGTCAAACCATTCTTCACAGAGAATGCAATCATAAAAACAACCGTACTTGGCGGTGAACGGCTGATTGACAACAACAGTGTACTTAAACTGTTTGATACGATCATAAAGCCAACCATTAAGGTCAACAAATAGAACAGACAGAAAACGCTGTCAGAACCAAGCTGACAGCGTTTTTTATTTGATAAGCATTATGTACGCAGATGATTTTCCAAAGTCCATTTGGAGAAGCGGAAGTACAGGAATGCTGCAATTCCGGCAAATACATAGCCTATGCAGTTCGCTACATAGATATCCACTACATTGAATCTTAGCTTAAAGGCAATTGTCACATACAGATAGCGGATAATTACCTGAGTTACTACCGCAATGATTAACGGGAAGCGGACATTGCCTGCCCCGCGGCATACCCCGTTATAGATATGTGACCAGCCAATGAATACTGTACTGAATACGGTAAATCTGACCATTTCCACCCCATAGCGAATGACTTCCGGGTCCTTATTGAACATTGCCACCAGCTGAGGAGCAAAGATGAAGGTCAGCCGGGATAACGACAGCGAAACAATATTGGACAGCCTGAGGCAGTATTTCAGACCGTCTCTGACACGGTCATACTTACCTGCTCCATAGTTCTGCCCCACATAACTGGTAGTGACGGTTGTAAAGGCATGAAGCGGAACCTGAGCATAACCGGTGACACGCTGTGCTACTCCAAGACCGGCGATTATCTCATTACTGAAGAGATTGGTATATGACTGTACCGTGGCACCGGCCATTGCGATAAGGGTATTCTGAATACCTGCCGGTACACCTAAGCGGCATATTTCTCCAACAAGCTTCCAGTTCATCTTCAGCTGATTCAGTTTCACTTTCAATATCGGATTAACTACCATCAGTCTGACACACAGAATATCAACTATGAACTGACTGATAATGGTAGCCAGAGCAGTACCAATAACGTTCATATGGAATACCCTGACGAAAATAACACCAAGTATCAGATTTATGATGCTGGAAAGGATCAGATAATAAAGCGGGTGCTTGGAATCACCGATTGAACGGAAGATATAGAAACACATGTTGTACATGAACACTGCCATGTTGCCAATCAGGTAGACTCTTAAATAACTATAAGCAATCGGATAGAGTGTTTCATTGATGTTAATCAGTCTCATCATTAAGCCAACAGTTGCTTCTGACATGATGGTAAGCAGAATTCCACCGAAAAATGACAGCAGCAGAGAAGTATCAACCGCTTCTTTCAGTCTGTCCTGTTTTCTGGCCCCGTAGGCATGTGATACCACAATGCCGGATCCTAAACCAATACCACCAAAGAAGAAAGTAAAAATATTGGTTATGACACTGCAGGCGCTGACAGCGCTCAGTGCTTCCTTGGAAACGTAGTTGCCGACAATCAGCTGATTGGTCAGAGAATAGAACTGCTGAAAAATGCTTGCCAGCAATACCGGCCAGATGAAATGCATGATCCGTTCTCCTACCGTACCTTCAGTCAGATCCAGCTCCTTTTTGTTATCAGCTGCCATATATACCCTGCCTTTCACTCATATTTTATCATTCAAAAACACCGGATTCATATGTTTTACCTTTGTTTCCGGTGTTTTTCCATTCTTCCTCGCCTTTCAGGATATGGATTCCATTATTCTGCTTCGTTTTCCTGATTGTGCAGTCTGTTTTCCCTTTCATGTTCCTTTTTATATAACTCATAGTGGAATCTATAAAATGACTTAACATCAGGATTATTATTCCTGATATAATCAGCAAGTTCTTTTCGCGCTTCAGGTCTTCTGATGAAAAGCAGAATATAAAATATATGCAGCCTTGGCTTGTTATACTGTTCCAGCAGCTTTATCAGATCGCTGTCAATTTCTGAATTTATATCTGCGATCGGTTCTCTGTCAACGGATTCATCTGAGAACCATTCATCAAGATTTGTATAACTCTTCTTTTCTTCATCAAATGTCATTCTGATTGGGATGTTATCCTGACCATCATAAAAGGCTATCTCCCAATAGTCGATTTTAAGCCTGAAGCCATTATCGAGAATCACCTGAATGCCATCATAAGGATGCATTATCTGGCCTTTTATAAAGTCCTTATCTGCTTCATTGGTTAATTCATTAATTACAATCTTTTGAACTTTTGAATCAATCCGCTCTTTAAAAAGAATTGTCCCATCCTTTTCCTCTTTGTCACTGTATTCCGGTTCTTTTTCGTAATAACCGACACCTAAAGAACTTGGGGTAAGATCATCCTTGTTCTTAATCACCAGTACACTGTCATCTTCAAACAGGATATGAATAACATCATAAACAGTTGCACGGAGAAACAGAACGTCGTACTCATCAGAACTTAACTCATCCGGAAAATCTTCCAAAACCACAGACCATTTTGCAGGCTTACTATAACCATTTGCGATAAGGTTGTTATACAAATCGAGAAAATGATGTTCTTTGTGACCACTTCTCTTAAGTCCTTCAGGTATACCAATGCATTTTATGTCCTTAATGGTTTTACCAGTAATGGGTATGCTGGCAAAAAAGGCTTCTATATCCCCTTTTTCACAAATAACTCTGACATCTTTGTCTGGCATAATCTTTTCTCCTTATTCCTAATAATTATTTTTTTAGCACTTTTTCTTTTTGTTTCTATAACAATCCATGACAAAACATACGACAATAATACCAGAATATATCACCAGCCATAATACAAACCAATTGCTATAGAGAGCATTACCTCTTTTAGGATCAATGTATTCAGTTTTAAATAACTGCGCCAGTATAAACGACATAATATATCCAAAAGATGTTCCAGTCATTGTTATTTGGCAGTTAAACATAACAGTCAGTATTATTCCCAATATTGCTGGCAACAACGCTATTATAGGAGCGTCATGGGATTTATATAATTCAATCAAACCAAATCGCACTGATATGAAGGAAACAATCAGTATGATTATAAAAATTGACTTCTTCATAAATACAAACTCCACTCTAAAGCGCATATTTATGCGATACCATAATCATTATATATTATCCAAGTACAAAGAAGTAAAAATATGAAGTCAAAATCCATACAGCAAACTCCATGATAAGTAATATTGCAGATTTTGAGTTCCTTTGAATAAGCAGTACCACTGTTTGAACTGGAAAACCATGGTAATGAAGAAGCCAGAATTGCCAACCATCCGGTATCAGGGAGAGTGAGACTGGAAGAAATGAAGAAATGGAGAGGTGAAGACAAGCCTTAGAAGAAAGATAAAAAGGCTGGCAAAGAAGGAAAGAAAGA
>CAMOMM010000057.1 GCA_946619805.1 uncultured Bacillota bacterium
TGCCCGTTCTCTGTTATAGGTGTTGGTGGCTTTTCTGATGCCGCTGGTATCAGCACTGCCGGCTATCACTGCCTGGCGGTCCTGCTCATATCCCTGGTGGGTGGACTTATAGGCTTCCATGTACTGTTCGCCGATCTCATCAAGGGCTTTCTGATAGTCGTCAGAATAATCGAACTTGTTGTCAACATATATGAAGGCACCTTCAATGTGGTTTACTGAGGTGATCTTGTATTCATCGCCTTCCCGTCTGAAATAGAAGTCTGTTTCAATGCCATGCTGTCTGGACTGGGTTGAACCCAGGAAATGGAAATTGTAATAACCATCTTCCAGAACCACGACTTCAATGGCACCTGTCTCAGAAACTGAAGTTGACGAAATGGTCAGATCATAGTGGCAGTCGTCAAGAGTGAGATCATTGCGGCTGTTGCGGCGCCGGGCAACCGTGAGTTCCAGCCCCTTGGTAAAGCGGGCAGCGTTTTCCGGATAATCGGAATGGAACAGTTCAGAAGTATCGATTGGTTCCAGATATTTTAAGGAACGGTAATAAGCGTTAAACAGACTGACGATCTTGTCCTTCATGCCGTCTGATATCCCGGCATCATCTGTTACATTGCCCACGTAGCTGAAATCATCTTCCTGAACATTGACCATGCGGATGATGGTTGATTCATTTTTGCTGGAGTCAGTGGAGGTATAGATGACCTGATACATTCCCGGCTTGGTAAAATCAACCTTGCCGGAGATCTTTACTGCTGAGGAAATATCGCCGTCATAGTTATCGGTTACGGTGACACCGGCTTCCTGATAGACACCGTTGACCGGCAGCAGAACGTACTGACGGCCGTTGAGTGTCATTTCAGGTGCCGTGGTATCTACAACACGGACCGTACGAGTAAAACTCTGCAGGAAAGAAGAGTACTTGAGAGTATACTTACCCAGAGTGTGAGTGTCAACTGATCCCTTTGGAGTTATCGGCTTTTTGCCGAAGCGGCTGACGGCTCCCGGGTCAGTGAATTCCGAGTGGACTTCTATGGTCATTTTTCTGTCACCTTCCATGACGACAAAAACAGGGACTGTTTTCAGCAGAATAAACAATGCCAGAAAACCCAGCACACCGAATACAGTATATATAAACCATTTCTTATACTTTCTTTTTTTCTTCTTTGCCATATTACAATATCTCCGCCATCATTATACGATATTATTGAAAAAAAGGAAAAATGACACTTCATTATCAGGAATATCATAAAGGTCATGTATGGTATATTTGGCTGTAAAAGTATAGAATAACATCATAAAAGAGGAAAAGTCAGTCATGGTAAAATTAAGCGGCAGTGAGGAACTCAGATTCAGGCAGCTGGCTGAAAGCATTATCTTTCATCCGGAATATCAGAAGATGAAGAAGCTGAGAGCTCATGGAAAAAAGACGGTATTTGAACACAGCATGGATGTAGCCAGGCTCTCCTTCAAGTGGAACCGTTCCCTGAAGCTGAACATTGACGAAAAGGAACTGATAACTGGTGCTCTGCTGCATGATTTCTATCTCTATGACTGGCATAAGGCGCACATCAATGTTCCTCTTTTCAAAATGCATGGATTTACCCATCCGTTTACAGCCTGTAATAATGCGGTCAGGATTTTCGGGATAAACGAGAGAACACAGAACATCATCAGAAGCCACATGTGGCCACTGACATTGAGGACGGTACCTTCAAATAAAGCGGCATGGCTGGTGTGCATGTGTGATAAGGCGGTTGCCACGATGGAGACGGTTAAGAGAATATGATATCCAGACTGTTTGTTTACTTTATCATTACGGCATTCATCGGATACATATACGAATGTGTTGCCATGACTGTGTGGAGTGGAAGATGGGATAACCGCGGCTTCATGTTCGGGCTGGTGATACCTATTTATGGCGTAGGATGTCTGCTTGGCTTCCTTTTCTTCGGAAACATAATTAAGGAATATACCATCTGGCAGGTCTTTCTGGCCGGCTTTCTGGGTTCAGCCGTTCTGGAATACCCGACTTCACTGATCATGGAAAAGATCTTCCATACCCGCTGGTGGGACTATTCAGTAGGCCCATGGAATATTGAAGGCAGAGTGTCATTACTTTCATCACTTGGTTTCGGACTGGGTGCTGTCATCATTGTCTATGTCATTAATCCGCTTCTGGTACCATTGGTATGGAGCCTTGAAGAAGGCTTTGTAACAACGGCAGCCATCATTCTGGCTGTATTGTTCTGGGGTGATTTTGCGGCATCAGCGTATTGTTCCGCCAGGCATATTGAACCTGCTTTCTATGGCAGCATCAATAAATCTCTCCTTTCTCTTTCAGAAAGGATAAATCCCCAACACCACAGTCTCTATAAATACCTGAAGAAAAAGACTGGTCTGTTCAAATAATTCAGACATGACGCAGAAATATGTGAAATATAATAATTTTGTCAAAATGTTGAAAACCCTTACATTTAACTGTATTATTAATTTAGAAAGTTTGTATAGGAGGTAATTTATCATGCAAGAAGTTAAAGTTGTAGTTGTTGACCCTGTAGGTTTACATGCACGTCCTGCTACAGTAGCAGTAAACGCAGCCAGCAAGTGCAAGTGCAAAGTAAGCGTTTCATTCAAGGGAAAGACTGTTGATATGAAGTCAATCATGGGCGTTATGTCATTAGGCATTCCAACACAGTCAGAAATTACTCTTACTTGTGACGGTGAAGAAGAAGAAAAGGCTTTAGAAACCATCATTGAAACTCTGAGAGCTCAGAAGGTAATCGAGTAACAAAGCAGGGAAGAGTTACACTCTTCCTTTTCTTATACTGAAGAAAGGGATAAATATGATACAGGAAAAGTATGAACAGTGGTTAAATCATCCGGCAATGGATGCAGACCTGAAAGAAGAATTAGCTAACATGACACCGGAACAGAAGCATGACGCTTTCTATACCGATGCTGAATTTGGAACAGCCGGTATGAGAGGCCTGCTTGGTGCCGGTACCAACAGACTTAATGTCTACACCATCAGAAAGGCAACAACGGGATTTGCGAAATATCTCAATAAAATCGCAGAACATCCGACAGTAGCCATCAGCTATGACAACAGATTCAAATCAACCGATTTCTCAGTAGAGAGTGCCAAGGTACTGGCTGCTTATGGAATTGAAAGCTATGTCTTTGAATCATTGAGATCAACACCTGAACTGTCCTATGCCGTAAGATATCTCAACTGCACCGGCGGTATCATGGTAACTGCTTCACACAACCCTAAGGAATACAATGGCTATAAGGTTTATGATTCAACCGGCTGTCAGATGATTCCGGAAATGGTACAGGGTGTCATTGATGAAATCAAGGCACTTGGTGATGAGCTGATCGATTCACCTGTACTGACGAAAGAACAGGAAGCTCTGATCCACAGGATCGGTGCTGATGTCGATGAACCTTATATCAGGGAAGTCATGGGAATTGCCCTCAATCCTGATCTGGACAAGAGAGATTTCAAGGTCGTCTATACACCTCAGCACGGTACATCCATCATGTCATTGAGACCTCTGTTTGAAAGAATGGGCTATGATGTAACATATGTTGAAGAACAGTGTACATTTGACCCTGCCTTCGGAGCAACCAAGATCCCTAACCCTGAGGATCCAAGAGCTTATGAGCTGGCTATTGAATATGGCGAAAAAGTCGGTGCCGACATTGCCATTTCAACTGACCCTGACGGTGACAGGCTTGGTGTTGTTGTCAACCAGAACGGCAAGTGGATCTTAATGACCGGTAACCAGACTGGTGCCGTATTACTGGAATATGTATATTCCCAGATGAAGGAAAAGGGATTGATGCCTGCTCATCCGGTAATGTTCAATACAGTTGTTACCAGTGACCTCGGTGAAGCAGTAGCCAGGAACTACGGTGTTGAAACCGAAAAGACCCTGACCGGCTTCAAGTACATCGGTTCCAAGATCCACCGTTATGAACAGACCGGCGAAAAGGACTTCGTCTTCGGTTATGAGGAAAGCTATGGCTATCTGGTAAAGCCGTTTGTCAGAGACAAGGATGCCAACCAGTCAACAGTTCTGATCTGCGAAGCAGCCAACTTCTATAAGAAGCAGGGCAAGACACTGGTTGATGTTCTGGATGAATTATATGACAAGTACGGTACATATGATGAATCACAGCAGTCAATCTCCTTACCTGGTGAAGAAGGCAAGCTGAAGATCCAGGCAATGTTAAAGAACCTGAGAGAAAACGTTCCGGCTGATGTAGCTGGCTGCAAGGTTGTCAGATGGGAAGACTTCAAGACAGCCAAGCGGTATGAAAACGGAAAGGAAGAAGACATCGTCGGATTCGACAGAAGCGATGTTCTGAAATACTTCCTGGCTGATGGGTCATGGATCGCAGTCAGACCAAGCGGTACTGAACCTAAGTGCAAGATCTACTATTGCATCAAGGGTGCCAACAAGGCAGATGTAGCAGAAAAGAGAAAGAACTACTACGCTGCCATGGCAGAATTAACCAAGTAACATGAAAAGGGCTGTATCTTCTGTTTATGAAGAATACAGCTCTTTTTTATGTCTTCAGATCTTAATCACATCTCGCATGGTGTCATCTGTCTGTGCTGTTCTGCTGTGTCAACTGCGTTTTCTGAATGGCTTTCTCTTCCGCTTCAGCCCAGACGTCGTTGCGCTCGGATTTGTTTCTGTTAAGAAAGATGATCACTGCCGCAATGGTAAATAACATCAGGGTGGCTCCAATGCTTCCCTCTACACCGAAGCTGACATTATAGAACAGCCCGTTGCGGGCAGAAGCAGCTTCCAGAGCGAAGATGGAGTATTCAGAAACAATACCGCTGTTAGGCAGGCCGAAGATGATGTTCTGGGTATAGTTCCAGGCTGCATGGAAGGCCATGGCACCCCAGAGATTATCGTAGTAATAGACCATCAGGGAAAAGACCAGCCCTACCCGGAAGATCTGCCGCCCGGCCATGAAAGTAAAGCCCGGATTGCTTCGGTGCATTAAGGAAAATACCAGTGAGTTGACCAGTATGGCCACCAGCGGGCTGCGATAGCGGCGGCGCAGTTTCTGGTAAAGGTAGAAACGTCCGGTAATTTCCTCAGCTCCGGACTGAATGAAGACTGAAATGGCAAAGACAGCCAGTACGACAAAGTCAAAACCGCTGAAGGAAAGCTTGATGTCACCGGCCAGCCAGGACATTAAGATGGCAAAGCCGTTTGCGCCAAAACCCAGCAGCAGGCCTACCAGAAAACCTTTGAAACGGAAATGGAATCCTTTCAGCATTGGGCGGTTTGCCGGCGCCAGGGTGACAACCAGTAAGGTAACTATCCAGATACCGATAAATACCAGATAATTGTTCAGAAATTCCAGCATGCTTTCACTGTATACCACGGATGATAGCAGTTCGATTATTGCCGGAATCTTCAGAAGGATGGAGCTGATAAGCGATCCGCCCAAAACAACCATCATCATCTGTAATACGGCAATCGGAAAAAAGTCCGTGATCTTACGGCATTCACGCAGGAATTTTGTTTTAAAAGTGTTAATGAATTCTTTCATATGAAATCCTTTCTGATTAATAGCCCAGTTTTCTGTCTACGACATGTTCCATTGGTTCACTGTTAATATAATGCTTCAGATTGGTCAGAAACATGTTGAAGTTGGTTTCCTTGGTATAGTCAATGGTAAGGTTGCCGGAAATATGCGGTGTTATTATCAGGTTTGCGGTTTTATATAATGGGGAATCTTCCGGTAAAGGTTCCTTGCGGAAGACATCCAGAGCTGCCCCGGCCAGCTTTCCGCTTTCCAGAGCTTCAATGAGGGCATCTTCATCGATGGCAGAGCCTCTGCCGACATTGACAATGCGGGCACCTTGCGGTAATAACGCTATTCTTTTTCTGTTAAGGTAATTGATGGTTTCCGGTGTTTCCGGGACACATGAAACCAACAGATCAGTTTCCGGAAGCAACTCATCCAGTTTATCTATTGGATATGTTGCAGTGAAGAACGGCTTCTTTCTGCCGGTACGGCTTACCCCGTTAATGCAGGATGGATGAAAGGCACTGACTCTTTCGGCGAATCTGGTACCGATGTCACCTGTTCCTACTACAGTAATTCTCTGACCGTAGATGCTTTCCTGAGGCAGACCCTTATGCCATTGTCTTTCAGCGGTGTATTGCCGGTATTGCGGCATTTTTCTTAACATCATCAGAGTAACCATGATGATGTGTTCGGCAATTGAAAGTCCGAAGGCCCCGGCTGAATTGGTCAGCAGCGTATCTTTCTTAATTACGGGGATATAGTTATTCACCCCGGCACTGGCCGAATGGAACCATTTGAGTTTTGGTGCGTTTTTAATCAGATAGGACCCACCACCGTATATGATGGTTGCTTCTGGAAGATATTGTTCTGCTTCCGTGGCATTAGCTGCCAGAGAAAACCGGTAATCATTTTCTT
>CAMOMM010000058.1 GCA_946619805.1 uncultured Bacillota bacterium
TTTACCATCAACAAGCACAGGTTCTAGTTTGAACAATTTTTCATTTGGAGTATGAACATCCGTTCCCTTCGGACCGAAGGTTATGATGTCCAGTTTTGGATTAAGAGCCTTGAATACACCGCATTCGTTTCCGCCATGACCGGCATGCTCAGTCAGCTCATTGCCGTATTTTCTTACCGTTTCCCTGAGCAGTTCACGCATTGGGGAAACAGGTTCATAGTTCCAGCCGGAGAATATTCCAGCCAGTTCAAATCTCAGATCCAGTCTGTCAGCCAGTACATGCAGTCTGTCCTTAAGATCATGGGCTGCACTGTCGATGGCACTTCTGATCAGAGTATCCAGTACAACTTCACTGTCTCTGGTTGAAACAACACCCAGGTTAAGGGAAGTAACTGTCAGTCCTTCAATGACCATGGAACGGTGCTGGAAACCGTTAGGCATCAGATAGGCACAGTCAATGATCTTTATGCCATCCTTAATGCACTTTTCGGCTTTTTCCTGTTCTTCTACCTTAACAGTAACACCCCCATCGGAGAATTCAAGTTCTGTTTTAATGTGATTTTCGCTTTCCTTTACTAGCTGTTTTATCTTTTCTGCCGGGGTATCGGATGCGAAGATCACTGTTGCCACTCTTGGAATGGCATTGTTCTTTTCTCCGCCGGTAAAGCTTACCAGTTCGAAATCCATTCCCTTACAGACAGCTTCTTCTATCACTCGGGCTGCAATGACGATCGCATTGCCCTTTTCCAGATGGATCATTCCTCCGGAATGGCCTCCCGTAAGCCCGTCAACACAGAGCTTATAGGATGGCTTGTGATTATCAGACCATTCAATGTCCTGATGAATGTGAACCGTACAGCCTCCTGCAGCACTGACACCGGTCGATGTCTCACCCCCGCCATCCAGATTGATCATGCGGTCAGCCTTTACATCTTCGGCCTTAACATAGGTTGAACCGATCAGGCCGACCTCTTCCATGGTAGTGAAGAAGCACTGTAATGGCGGATGAGGAAGCTCATCGTCATCAAGCACCGACAGCATGTAGGCAACGCCATGGCCGTCATCCCCGCCCAGAGTGGTTCCTCTGGCATGCAGCCAGCCTTCATCGTCAACATACAGATCCAATGGATCTTTTTCAAAATCATGAGTGCTCCCGTCAACCTTGGCAGGTACCATGTCGATATGTGCCTGCAGGATCAGCGGTGCTGCATTTTCATATCCTGCAGATGCCGGTTTTTCCACTATAACATTCCAGACTTCATCCTGTTTCCAGGTGAGATTTCTGTCCTTGGCAAACTGAACAATGAAGTCGCTTATCTTCTTTTCCTTAAAGGAAGGATGAGGTATTTTGGCTATTTCATTAAACCAGTAATTCTGCGGTCTGCTTAAGTCAAATTCCTTCATATGCTATACCTCCGGATTCAAATGCTTATCCATCCAGCCGGTGATCTCCTGCAGTCTTCTGACACGGTGAGCCGGTTTGCCGCCACGGGACAGTTCATGGTTTTCACCCTTGAACAGAACCATTCTGGTTTCAACACCGCGGCAGGTCAATGCTGTATACAGCTGTAAGGCTTCAGGTACCGGACAGCGGTAGTCTTCAGTAGAGTGGATGAATAATGTCGGTGTTACGGCATTGTTAGCATATTTCAATGGAGACATGCTCCAGAGCTCTTCAGCACAGTGATACAGATCACCGAACTGCTGCTCGATCGGGAAATCAATGCCATAGTCACTGACTCCCACTTCCGTGATCCAGTTGGAAATCGATCTCTGGGTAGCTGCAGCCTTGAATCTGTCGGTCTGGCCGATGATCCAGTTAGTCATGTAGCCGCCATAACTGCCACCGGTAACTCCCAGTCTCTCACTGTCGATGGCCGGATAGGTTTCCAGGACCTTGTCAACAAACATCATGATGTCCTGGTAGTCAATGCCACCGAACTGATGACGCAGATCGGCAAACAGATTTCCCTTGCCGTCAGATCCTCTCGGATTGCAGAACATGACGAAGTATCCTTTTGATGCCCAGTGCTGCATTTCGTGATAATAGATCTCACCATACGCTGTCTTAGGACCGCCATGGATATCCAGGATCGCCGGATATTTCTTTTTCTTATCATAATTGATCGGCTTTAATACCCATCCGTCAATGTCGATAGCTTTTTTAACCGTAACCTTTTCAGGTCTGGCGACATAATAGCCCTTGAATATTGCCTTGTTGAAATCCGTCAGTACGGTAACCCTGTTGTTTTTAACCTCACAGATCTCCTGCAGGTCCTGACCAAGCATGCCGATGATGAAGAATCTATCACCGACCTTGACAAAATCATCCACACATCCATCGATGTCGATGACTCTCTTAAGCTCGTCATTTTCAATCTTCAGCAATACTGATTTATCTTTGTCACAGGTGATGAAATAGTTTACGCCGTCAACCTTATCATAGTTCTTGTTGCGGCCATAACGGCTGTCGGAGCCAACGGAATTATACATTGAGAACTCAGTATCAATTCTCAATTCCATTTTCCCTTTCTTCAGTTCATAGAACTTGCCGGCTTCCATTTCGCCCCAGTCCTTACCGAAGGTACCCTTGACATAGAGTTTGCCGTTTTCCTCAAATACTCTGTGAGTCTGCATGGTTTCACCATACAGCAGAGTTATCTTGTCCTTCTTCTTATCATACTGATAGATCTTGTCCCACTTGGTCTTGAAGGTCGTGAAGTCGTTGGCACAGAATACCAGTTTTCCGTTGATTATCTCAAAGCTGGAAACATCAAAGGTATCAGGGACGATCTTCTTAATGGCCAGAGTCTTCTTATCAACCAGAAACAGTGAATTACGGTTGCCGTTGATGACACCGGCACCATTGAAGACAAACGGATATTCATCAAAGACGATGTAGTCTTCGTTATCCTTGACCTTCTGATCATGGGCTTTCTTTCCTTCTTCATTAAGAGCGAAGTAGTTCGGACAGCTCATGTTGGTGGTTGAGGATACGATGAAGCTTTCCTCATCCAGATCAATGATCCTGTCAACCGGCAAAGCGATCTCAAAGGCTTTTTTTGCTTTTCTGCCTTCGATCTTCTTAAAGACTGATACATCCTTATGATCCTTGTCAGGCTCAATCAGGAAATCGCCATCCTTAAGTACCACGCAGTTTATGCGTTTCTCCCATCCGGTCACTTCTCTGACCTTGCGGCTGCGGACATTGATGGCATTTAACTGCTGGAGATAACCGTTGTTTTCCTTATCAACCCTGGTAACCACAAAAAAGATTTCATTTCCCTTACCTGAAAGTTTCAGTGCTGAGAGGAATTTAAAATCTTCAAACTTGTTCAGCTCAATCCGTTTCATAGCACTAATCATCCCCCTTATTATTCTTATCTCAGAACTGAAGTATTTCAGTTTTCAGATAAACCTATAAGAATAACAGGAGAGAACCTGTTAAGCCCTCTCCTGTTAAATGATCAATACCTTTCGATTTATTCAGGGCACTTTACAAACCAGAAGATATGGTTAGCCTGTGGGTTATTGATAACACCGATTGTACCGGTCTTTTCCAATGATGCATCACCGTATCCGAATAACGGACAGTTGAAGCACATTGTTTCAATGGCATATACTTCTGCTTCATGTAACTTGTCGAAACGTTCCTTGCCTTCCAGTTCCATGGATTCGAACAGGATCTTATCATAAGTCTCATCACCGAAGAAAGTTCTTCCTTCTGGGTCATTGTAGATAGCCATCAGTTCCATGTAGTTCCATGGGTCCATGTAGTCGGCTGAGAATGCGTTTCTGGCCATGTCGTAACGTCCATAGCTTCTGTCATCGAAGAATGTACGTAATTCAGCAGTCTTTAAGGTTACATCAATGTAGATATCCTTCAGCTGGTCTCTGATAACGGCTGCAACTGTATCATGCATAGCATTCTGGTTGTAGTAGTAAGTCAGGGCCAGTCTGTTGTTTTCATTGAATCCGGCACCTTCCATTAACTTCTTGGCTTCTTCCTTGTCGGTGTAGACCAGCTTGTGATCATTGTCACCGTTTGTACGGAAGTCTGAGCCATCCCAGTCAGGTAATCCTACTGGAACGAAGCCGTATAATTCATAGAACATGTCACCGGCATCCAGAGCTGTAACGAATGCGCTTCTGTCGATACCTAACTGAATAGCACGACGAACGTCTCTGTTCTGTAATGCTTCAGGACCGGTATAGCAGTTCAGGTTCATGTAGTAGTTGATGTTACCATTCAGTCTGACGTTTTCCTTTAATGTTGGGTTATTGACAACATCGCTTCCTGCAGATGTATCATAGTCAATTTCACCAGTCTGGAATGCCATCTGGCTGGCTTCCATTGAAGGCATGATCTTGGCAATCATTGTTTCAACGATAACTTCACTTGCACGGGCGAAGTTAGGGTTCTTCTTAAGAATGTATTCACTTGCAGAGTCGATCTTGGTTGGAACAAATGCACCGGTTGTCGGATAACCAGGAGTGCTGGACCATTCTGAATCCTTTTCAGGAGCAATTTCAGGACGTAATGCAGCAAATACCTGTGTTGGTAATAATGAAACGAAGAACGGGCACTTGGCATTTAAGGTGATTTCCAAAGTGAGATCATCAACTGCCTTGACGCCTACATCATCCATATCAGCAACAGCTTCACCTACATGCTTTTCAGCATTGAGGATGTAGTTGGTGATCATTGTCAGATAGCCGACTTCATCGAAACCGTAGCCGATACAACGCTTGATGCCGTATACATACTGATCAGCAGTAATAGGAACACCGTCGCTCCATTTTGCGTTTGGATCCAGTTTGAAGGTATAAACCGTACCACTCTCATCAACAGACCAGTCAATGCAGTCACCGTTGGCAACAGCACCTGTTTCAGTTAAATAGAATAATGGATACCAGATCTCATTGTGGATTTCAGCAGTAACGGAGTCTCCGCACTTGGCAGGGTCCATGTAAGTCGGTTCGCCACCTACAGCATAAGTAAAGGTTGTCTTGTACTTGGTTTCACCTGATGGTTCCGGAGTTTCACCGCCACCGCCACCGCTACAAGCGGTCATTGAGATTACCATCAATAAGGACAGTAATAATGTAATGAATTTCTTGAAAGACATGTTTTTCTCCCCTTTCTTTCTTATCTTTCGTATAAATGGCAAGCCACTATACGAGTGCCGACCTGAATCGGTTCAGGCCTTTCGTTATTGCAACGCTCTGTAGCCTTGGTGCATCTGGTACAGAACGGGCACCCCTTTGGAGGGTTGATCGGGCTTGGAACTTCACCGCCAAGCACGATTCTCTGCTTGTTTTTGGCAACATCAGGATCCGGAATAGGAATGGCTGACAGCAATGCTGTGGTATATGGGTGCAACGGACGGTGGTATACATCGTTCGCCGGTCCCATTTCAACCATGTGTCCCAGATACATGACGCCGATACGGTCAGAAATGTGTTTTACCATTGACAGGTCATGGGCAATAAACAGATATGACAGTCCCATTTCCTTCTGAATATCCTTCAGCAGGTTTACGACCTGAGCCTGAATGGATACGTCCAGAGCTGAGATAGGTTCGTCACAGACAATGAACTTGGGATTGACTGCCAGAGCTCTGGCAATGCCGATACGCTGTCTCTGACCCCCAGAGAATTCTGCCGGGTATCTGCGGATATGGTCAGGTTTCAGACCGACTATCTTCAGCAGTTCCACGACACGCTGTTCTCTTTCGGCATCAGTGTTATAGATGTTGTGAATGATCATAGGTTCCTTGATGATTTCACCTACGGTCATGCGGGGGTTCAGGGAGGCATATGGATCCTGGAAGATCATCTGCATGTCCTTACGGAAAGAGATGAGCTGGTTTCCCTTAAGCCTGGCAATGTCCTGACCTTCAAATTCGATGGAGCCGCTTTCAGGTTCGTACAGCTTGACAATTGTTCTGCCCAATGTCGTCTTGCCGCATCCTGATTCGCCGACCAGACCGAATGTTTCATTTTCGTAAACATCGAAAGATACGTCATCAACAGCCTTGACGATCTGTTTTTTGGTGAAGATACCCTTGGTTACATCGAAATATGTCTTAAGATTCTTTACGCTGAGAATTACTTTCTGCTGTTCACTCATTTTCTCACCGCCCTCTTATCCAGCAGCCAGCAGGCACACTGGTGACCCTTGCTGACTTCAGTTACCTCTGGAGGGAATTCCTTGCAGATGCGCATTGCCTTTTCGCATCTGTCAACAAACGGACATCCCTTTGGAGGATTTAACAGATCCGGTGGTGAACCGGCGATCGGTGTAAGGCTCTTTTCATTGTCATCTTCCGGATTGGAGATGCAGGCCAGCAGCCCCTCTGTATACGGATGCTTAGGATCATAGAATATATCCTTGTCCGTACCGATCTCTACTATCT
>CAMOMM010000059.1 GCA_946619805.1 uncultured Bacillota bacterium
TATCAGAGAGGAAATAAAAAACATTGCCTGCCCGATACTGATCCTGGGTGCCGGGGATGATGCCGTATTGGGAAATGAGGCATATAAGGAACTGAAAGATTGTCTTCTGGATGCGGAAATGTTTGTATATAATGGCTATGGTCATGCTGCCTTTGACATGGCACCTGACTACAAGAAGAGGATATACCGCTTTTTTGAGGGAGAGATCGGATGAAGAAAAGACCTTCATTATGGCTGATTGAACGGATATTACTGGTGATTTGTGCTGCTTTCATCATGTTTTTCGGGCGAACCGGGGTCATGGAAACCAGTGTGCCTGCCGGGACGAAACTGGAAGATCTGGATATCAGACTGATCCAGTCTGAAGAACATGTGGCGATCACGGATACCGTAATAGAGGATAACAGGCTGAAGATCACTCTGAAGGCTTTATCTGTCGGCAAGGCCAGCGTGGAGGTAGACATTCATGAGGGATACGGTTATCTCAATACCGCCTATGTTCATTTCCCTAAGATAATTATGATAAATACCTATCTGGGGCAGTTAAGGGGAGGCTGGATATTACCGGTTTCCCAGAGTCTGTTTCTGGCCTATGTAATATATATTCTGATCAGAAAATACCGCGAGAAAACAGCGGTAAATCTCTTTGACTACGATAACATTCTGACTCTGGGCACCATCATCTTTACAGTCCCGATCATGATCGGTCAGATCTGGTCAGCCATCAGATTTTCCGCTCTGGATAATTATCTGGAAGACATCATGAGTGCGGCTTCGTCATTTTCCTTCATAATACTGCCACTGGCTCTGGTATCGTCAGTTCTGGTGACCCTCAGCAATATCCAGTTAATGAAGAAGGAAGGGCGAAGACTGACCAACATGCTGGGCTGTGCCCTCGGTGTAGCCCTGATCATCGGTACCATTGGCGTGTATTTCATTGATGAATATCTGATGTGGAATCAGACTTCCATTGACGTGCATAACCAGGGTGGGGCTACTCTGTATATAGTAATGGCACTGCGCAACATCATTCTGACTTCGATCTCCTATCTGGAGTGCATTCTGCTGGCCACCATCATTCTTGCCATCAAGGCAGCCCGCAGCATCCCGGACTTTGACAGGGATTACATCATGATCCTGGGCTGTCAGATCAGTGATGACGAATCGCTTACTCCTCTGTTAAAGGGGAGAGCGGACAGGGCACTGGAGTTTGCCCGGATGCAGAAACAGGCCAGCGGCAGGGACATTGTCTTTGTACCTTCCGGAGGCCAGGGGGATGATGAGATAATGGCTGAAGGTCAGGCAGTGGGTAACTATCTGATGTCGCAGGGAATTGAACCTGATCACATCATCGTGGAAGACCGCTCCGTCAATACCGATGAGAATTTCCGCTATTCCCGGGAACTTATCAGACAGCATCATGGTGAAGGGGAACCGAAAATCGCCTTCTCCACGACCAACTACCATGTGTTCCGTTCCGGCATTCTGGCTTACCGTCAGAACGTGCCGGTCCAGGGAATTGGTTCTCCAACCAGAAGCTATTTCTGGATCAATGCCTTTGTCAGGGAATTCATTGCGACACTGTATTATGAAAGAAAAACACATCTGACCATACGGCTGATCATCATTATCGTCATGACGGTAATTTCGCATCTGCAGTATCTGTCCAATGTGTTATAGAATAAGGAAAGTGTGGTAAAAAATATGAACGTGATAAATCTGAACAATACGCTGGAACTGTCCTATCCTGAGGGCTTCCATGTTCTTACTCCTGAAGAAAGAAGTGAGCTTAACTTCATTAAGGAAGGCAATGGTGATCTGATCAGGGATGAGGAAAGACATGTGCTGATCAGTGCGGCCTGGACCAACATCAATGTGATGGCACGACTGCTGTTAAATTCAAAAGACGTAGCCCGCAGCAGTGAAAAGGTGGTGGCCAAGGCCATGAGTAATGACAACTACAGACTTCTGGGTTTCCGTACTCTTTCCATTGGCGGCAAAGATGCTCAGGGTTACTGTTATAACTATGATAAGGAAGATCTCACCATGTACGGTGAATCATTTTGCCTGAAGATAAAGGATGCCCTGTATTACTTCCACTTCTATGTCAGGGATAACCTGAAGGAAGAAAATCTTCCAATGTGGGATGAAATGCTGAACGGGGTAAAGTGGCTGTAATTGCATTTCAATAAGAAAATAACGCATGTTGTCAGACATGCGTTTTTTACTTGTTGAGAAACAGATCGAATTTCCGCTGCAGGGTGCCGATGTTTTTCCGGGTAATGATACCTGCGGTATCGGTATTATATCTGACCGTGTTTTCCAGCGGTATCGGTTTATCTGAGGCAATGATGACATAATTGCCCGTGCGGGTGTATTTATAGAAGAAGGCTTTCAGTACCGTAACGTTGGCGAATACTTCCTGCAGGGTCTTCAGCACATCGAGCAGGTAATAGGTCTGGTCGATCTTGCGGAAACCGGACAGATTGATGACCAGTTGGCCCTTGTCCGTTAACAGACTCTTTATCTGACGGAAACTATCAATGGTCAGCAGGGAATAAACCGGTTCCACATCGACAAAGGCATCATCAATGATGATGTCGTATTTTCTGTCAGCCTGATAGATGTAATCATGGGCGTCCCGGATGATGTTGCGGAAGCGGTTATTGTTTTCCAGATCATAATCCTTTATCAGCTGATCAAAATAGAAAAACTGGCAGGCAGTCTGAAAGGCCTGGGGGTCAATTTCCACCACGTCTATGGAAACATCAGGATAATGGGAAATGACATATTTTGGATAGGCATAGCCGGCTCCGCCGAAAAGCATGACAGTCTTTGCTTCCGGATTAACTTCAAATGCCCGGTTGAACTGCTTCATGTACTCAAAAACCAGATCATAACGGCTGTCTTCATCAGTATAGGTAGCTGACTGGAGCACTGTTCCGGTGTCGTAGACACGGATCTCCCTGTCCCGGGTCTCATTGTCCCGGTAAATCATTACATTGTTTAATTCTTCTCTTTCATCCATACTGACAGTATAACGGATTATCCCGCTTTTAGATAGTGTAACAGTATGATATAGTTGTCTTGAGGAGTTGATCGTATGAAAACTGTATATATGGCAGGCGGATGTTTCTGGGGCATGGAGAAGGCTTTTCAGCAGCTTGACGGGGTAGTGGAAACCACTACGGGATACGCCAATGGCGATGTGGCCAATCCAAGCTACCAGCTGGTATGTACTGATACCACCAACTTCCGTGAAACGGTAAAGGTCGATTATGATCCGGGAGTCATCAGTCTGAAGAAACTGCTTAAGGCTTATTTTATGTGCATTGACCCGACGGTAACCAACCGTCAGGGACATGATATCGGATCGCAATACCAGACCGGTGTCTACTATGTTGATGAAGAAGATTATCCGGTAATTGCCGAAGCGTTTGAAAACGAAAAGAAGAAACATGACCGGTTCTTTGTGGAATTAAAGAAGCTGGAAAACTTCTATGATGCGGAGGATTACCATCAGGATTATCTGATCAAGAATCCGGAAGGCTATTGTCACATTGATCTGGCGACCTACCGGAAATTAAGAAAGCTGAATGAGGAGCAGGTATCGTAAGATGCCTTTTCTTCTGATCTTTAATGAAAATATTTTCATTTCCTGGAAGTGATTGACAACGTTTTCAATTTGGCTATAATAAACTCATAAGCAACGAAAAGAAGAGTAGTCAGCGTGAATCATCACAAGAGAGTTCCGGCAGCTGAAAAGGAATATGGGAAGCGCTGATGAAGATGGTCTTGGAGCTGCTGTATCGATAAGTAGATACAGCCGGGTGTGCCCGTTACAGCAATAGAGTATATCTGATTATATTCAGCGTACTTGAAGAGGAAATAACCGTGAGGTTATTTTGAAGTAAGGTGGTAACACGTGATCCTGCGTCCTTATATATGGGCGCAGTTTTTTGTTTAAAAAGCCTGCTTATTCCTTTTCAAGCCATCTAAGAAGGAGGAAAAAAAGATGAAGAAACTGATCAGAACTGTTATCGCATTATTACTCGTATTCAGCTTTACGGCCTGCAGCAAGCCGCAGGACAAGGAAGACAAGGTCATCAAGGTAGGAGCCACTTTGGTGCCTCATGCCGAGATCCTGAAGAATGTCGTAGCCGCAACATTGGCCAAGGACGGCTGGACTCTGGAAGTCATCGAATTCAATGACTATGTCACTCCTAATACATCTCTGGAATCCGGGGAACTGGACGCCAACTATTTCCAGACTCTGGGATATCTGAATGGAGAAAACGACAGCCGCGGTCTGCATCTGGTAGCTGCCGTAGGCGTACATATTGAACCGATGGGAATCTATTCACTGAAAGTAAAATCAATCGATGAACTGCCTGACGGTGCCGAGATCGGTGTTCCAAATGATACTGACAACTGCAACCGTGCCATTGACTTACTGGTAGCCAAGGGATTACTGACCGGCAGCGGTGAAGTGGAAGCCATCAACAGATCAGAAGAACTGAATCCGCACGGCTTTGAAATCGTTCCAATCGAAGCAGCCGGTCTGCCGAGAGCTCTGGAAGATCTGGATGCCGCTGTCATCAACGGCAACTATGCTCTGGAAGCCGGTCTTCCGGAAAAAGCTCCGGCTCTGACCATTGAGGAATTTGATACTGAAACTTCAGTAAGACGTACCAACTATATCGCTGTCAAGGCCGGTACGGAAGAAAGCGCCAAGACCCAGGCTCTGGTAAAGGCCATCGTTTCCGCTGAGGTTCAGAAATACATTGAAGATACATACAAGGGTGCCGTGATCACATCATTCATTGATGCCAAGGGCAATCCGGTTGGTAAATAAAGGAAATAAGACAGATATAAAATGATAGTTTTGAAAAATGTGTGTAAGAGCTTCGGGGATCTCGAAGTTCTTACCGGCGTATCCATGGAGATACAGGATCATGAGATATACGGGATCATCGGACAGTCCGGAGCTGGAAAGTCCACGCTTTTAAGGTGCGTGAACGGTCTGGAATCCTATCAGTCCGGTGAGATAACGGTTGACGGGGTCACGGTTTCCCAGAAGGACAGAAAGCAGTTAAGGCTGCTGCAGAAGAAGATGGGAATGATCTTCCAGAACTTCAACCTGCTGGAAAGACTGGATGTCTATGACAATGTGGCATTGCCGTTAAAGTTCTGGGGCATCAGCACCAGAAGTCCCGAATCCGTGAAGAAAATTGAAGAACTGATCTCGCTTGTTGGTTTATCCGACAAGATCCACAGCCGTCCTTCGGAATTATCCGGAGGCCAGAAGCAGAGAGTGGCCATTGCCCGTGCCCTGGTGCTGGATCCGCAGGTGCTGTTGTGCGATGAGGCAACCAGTGCTCTGGACCCGGCCATCACCAGGGAAATCCTGGCACTGCTGCAGCAGATCAATGAGAAGATGGGCATTACCATTCTGGTGGTCACCCACCAGATGGAAGTCGTCAAGCAGATCTGCCAGCGTGTCTCTTTCCTGAAAGGCGGCAAGGTGCTGGCAGAGGGCAAGCCGGAGGATCTGTTCATTCATCCGATCAGGGAAGTCAAGGAATTCCTTCAGGAAGAAAGCGGACTGTTACCGGACAAGGGCGTCAACATTCAGCTGTTCTTCACTGACAAGAGCTCTGATCCGGTGGTAACCATGATGGCCAGGGAACTCGACATCAACTTCTCCATCGTCTGGGGCAAGCTGGAAGATTTCCGTTCCAATGTCTTCGGTTCACTGGTAATAAACGTGCCTGAAGAAGCAAAAGAAAAAGTAATTGCCTATCTCGACAGGGAAGGCGTCAGCTGGGAGGTGCTTAACTGACATGTGGGATATCATCTTAAAGGCAACCAGCCAGACCCTGACCATGGTTTTCTGGTCAACCCTGTTTTCCGTACTGCTGGGATTTCTGCCGGCCATCATTCTTACTCTGACGGCTCCGGATGGCTTAAAGCCAAACAAGGTCGTTTATGAAATCCTGAGTTTTCTGGTCAATACCTTCCGCAGCTTCCCGTTTGTCATTCTGATGGTGGTGATCATACCGCTAACCAGAGCGATAATGGGGACTATGATAGGCACCAGGGCGGCAATCGTGCCGTTAACAGCCTGTGCGATACCTTTCATTGCCCGCGTATTTGAGAACGCCTTAAGGGAAACCGATCCGGGAGTAATTGAAGCTGCCAGAAGTTTCGGTGCCAGCGATGCCCAGATCCTCTTCAGGGTCTACTTCAAGGAATCGGTTCCGAGATTACTGAACGGTGTGGTTCTGTTAATGATCAACATTCTGGGATACTCAGCCATGGCCGGTACCCTGGGAGGCGGGGGA
>CAMOMM010000060.1 GCA_946619805.1 uncultured Bacillota bacterium
GATAAGGATGGACATTGATGCCCCAGTTATAGTCACCGCGCTGTTTATCAACACTGCTGAGCCAGTCCAGCATGTCTTTCGGCCGATATGACAGGTATCTTCTGTGTTTCTGGGTCATGCAATAGCTTTCCATGCTGCTTTCAGCCCAGTTATGAGTAAGTGAGACAAAGACCTGGCCTTCAGAGTTATACTTCTTTACAGCCGCGTTGGCAATTCTCAATACTCTGGCATATTCTTCCATGAACACGTCAAGAGACGGTTTATGGTAGTTTCCTGATGAATCAGGAGCTCCTGACTGAATCAGATACCAGTCATAGCAGTAGTCTATTTCATTGCCAATGCAGAAACGGTCAATGAAGACCTCACTCTTATCTTTTGAATAATGGTCAGCCAGGAATTCCATGGCTGCTGTCCAGTATCTTGCTCCCAGGGAATTAGATGTATTGAAGCCCAGGGTAATGGCGTCAGTTCCATTGGTGTCATATCTCAGTGATTCAGGATAGCCGCTTCCCGTAGCCTCAGCCTGACTGAGCCAGGTTATGATGATGGCAGTAATATTTATTCCCGCTTTGGTATAAGGAGCCAGGCAGTAATCGAGGCCATATATCTTGGCACCGTTAAAGTAGAAAGTTTCTCCGTTTGACTCAAATGGAATTACATAAGGAATGCCGCTGTTGTCAATGTGATTGCCGTTGGCATCCTCATTCTTGTAAATAAGATCACCAAGGTCAATGTTTATTACTGCCCTGCTGATTCCCATTTCAATCGCTGTCTCTGCAGTATTGTCTGAGCCGATGATCAGGCCTTTCTTTCCGGTCCTTTCAAAGGCCGGAACACTTCTCAGTGATTCTATTTCCGTAGCATATACCGGTCCAGCCAGGATCTTTTCGCCCTTGAGAACATAGTATTTGCGGTACAGACCGTCATTGCCGTTTTCATCATAACGGTCGATTTCAAATTGATCATTGCTGCCGCAGGCATAGTCAGCGATTTTGACCATGCTGCTGCCGTCAGCTTTGGATAACCCTTTATATGGATCAGAAGGATGATAATCATAAGCATCATAGCTTACCAGCGTACCGGTTCCTGATGAACCGACACCGTTGATGCTGATCGTGATCTTTTCCCGGGTAACTGCTGCAGTCATACTCCGGCTTTCGGCTGCGGTCTCTGACATTCTGACCACGCCGAAACAACCTGTAACCACCATCAGCATAACCATCCGCATTTTTATCAGTTTTTTCATTTCACGATCCTCCTGACTTGTAAACAATATGGGTTTATTATAACATAAAGTCTCTGTTCTAAAACTATAATATATTTATTTTAAAAATAATATGCTTGAACAAAAAACAGGGAATGATTCTCTCTGTTTTAAGTTACTGCATTTCAATTACACTGACCGCTTCCGGAATCATTACTGAATCGGTCACCCTGCCCTCGCAGATACTGGTAAGTGAGCTGGTAAAACGGTTGGCACAGATGACATAGCCATCCGCCACGATCATGTCACGGGGATGACTGCCACCGCAGTCATAACACGCTGTAACCTTCAGTTTTTCACCGATGACTTCAGCTTCACATACCATTTCCCAGCCTCTGACTGATACATAGAGTCTGCCGTCATACAGTCTGATGGCAGCACTGGTCGACTTTCGATCAGCGGTCAGCTGAACCTTATCCAGGATCTCCCAGTGCTCTGTTTCCAGAAAGTACAGTTCATTTGACAGTTCACTGACTACGTAGAGATACCGGCCATCCGGGGAAAATACACCGTGTCTGGGACCGCTTCCCTGCGGGAATACTATTTCCCTGATACAGTTGAGATCACGGTCAAACACGTAAATACGGTCCATGTAAAGCGCAAATCCCAGCACTACATCACCATGCGGCAATAACATGTGACATCCTGCCTTTTCTCTGATCTTCACTTTTTTCAGAAGACTCAGTCTGTTATTTTCAAAGCTGAGGAGGCAGAAGGTTCCGTCGTGGAAATTGGAGGTCCCTATCCTGCCGTCATGATACATGACGTGGCAGGGAACACTGTCTTCATATCCCAGTTCATCAATTACCTTTCCCTGGGCATCAATGACTGCCACTCCCCCTTTTCCTTCCGTTTTGCACAGTGAAACCAGAAAGCCGTCTCCTTTGCACAGATATTTCGGGCTGTCTGTTTCACAGAACATTTCAGCAGGTCCAAAATGACCATCACTGAAACTTACTTTATAAATTCCGCCTTCAGCGTATGTCCCACAGTACAGTGTCGTCATGCGTCTCGTGCCTCTCTTTCATGTTCATTTTATCATCTTGGCTCCAGCCAAACAAATACAGCACCCGGTTTCCCGGGTGCTGTATCATAATTCCTGAAATTAATTTCTGTTGATGTACTTGATGATGTTGGAAGCATTGGCATACTTCTCATAGCCATCCTTGGTGACAGCGATCAGAGTAGGAGCCTGATTTACTTCAAACTTATTGCATTCATCAGCGTTTTCCTCTGCATCAACGATCGTATATTCGATGCCCTTCTTTCCGAGCATATCCTTAACGATCTTGCAGTTAGGGCAGGTCTTGGTGGTGAACAGTAAGAGCTGTTCAGCCTTTTCAGCTTCCTGCTTTACTTCCTTAACCGGCTTTTCGTTTTCCTTGAAGTTTCCTAAACCGGCAAAGGCATATGTCTTACGATCGAGGAATTCCTGAGCCTTGCCCTTATTCCAGTTCTGTACTGGTCTGTAGTAACCGGTAATACGGCTGTAGACTTCTGTCGGACGTCCGCAATATGGGCAGGTATCCTGCTCACCGCTGAGGTAACCGTGTTCAGCACATACTGAATATGTCGGTGACATTGTGTAGTATGGCAGACGGTAGTTCTCGGCAATCTTTCTTACCAGTGAAGCTGCGGCCTTCCAGTCAGGCAGTCTTTCACCTAAGAAGGCATGGAAGACAGTACCGGAAGTGTACAGTGTCTGCAGCTGGTCCTGGATGTCCAGAGCTGAGAAGATATCATCAGTGTATCCTACCGGCAGATGTGAACTGTTGGTATAGTATGGATCACCCATTTCATTGGCGGTAATGATATCAGGATATTTCTTCTTATCGATCTTAGCCAGTCTGTAGGAAGTGCTTTCAGCCGGTGTAGCTTCAAGGTTGTACAGATCGCCATACTTTTCCTGATAGTCAGACAGTCTTTCACGCATGAAGTTCAGAACATTGATGCTGAACTGCTGAGTTTCCTCATGAGTCATGTCCTTTCTTAACCAGCTGGCGTTCAGGCCGGCTTCGTTCATGCCAACCAGACCGATGGTTGAGAAATGGTTATTGAAAGTTCCCAGATATCTCTTGGTATAAGGATACAGACCGTTTTCCAGCAGCTTGGTGATGACATCTCTCTTGATCTTCAGTGAACGGGCACTTAAGTCCATGATTCTGCCTAATCTGCTGTAGAAGTCCTTTTCATCCTTGGCCAGGTATGCCAGTCTAGGCATGTTGATGGTTACGACACCGACTGAACCTGTTGATTCGCCTGAGCCGAAGAAACCGCCGGATTTCTTTCTTAATTCACGTAAGTCAAGTCTTAAGCGGCAGCACATGCTTCTGACATCGCTTGGTTCCATGTCACTGTTGACATAGTTTGAGAAATATGGAGTACCGTACTTGGCAGTCATTTCAAACAGAAGCTTGTTGTTTTCTGTTTCGGACCAGTCGAAGTCCTTGGTAATTGAATAGGTAGGAATAGGATACTGGAAGCCACGGCCATTGGCATCGCCTTCGATCATGATCTCAATGAAAGCCTTGTTGACCATGTCCATTTCCTTCTTGCAGTCCTTGTACTTGAAGTCCATTTCCTTGCCGCCGATCAGACATGGCAGTTCAGCCAGGTCATCAGGTACGGTCCAGTCAAGGGTTACATTGGTAAACGGTGCCTGAGTGCCCCATCTGGATGGTGTGTTAACACCATAGACGAAGCTCTGGATGCACTGCTTTACTTCATGGTAATCCAGATTGTCAACCTTTACGAAAGGAGCCAGGTATGTGTCAAAGCTGGAGAATGCCTGAGCGCCAGCCCATTCATTCTGCATGATACCCAGGAAGTTTACCATCTGGTTGCACAGAGTTGACAGGTGCTTGGCAGGTGATGAAGTAATCTTGCCCGGAACACCGCCCAGACCTTCCTGAATCAGCTGTTTTAAAGACCAGCCGGCACAGTAGCCTGTCAGCATGCTCAGGTCATGAATGTGAATGTCGCCGTTTCTGTGAGCGTTGGCGATCTCATCATCATATACTTCACTTAACCAGTAGTTAGCGGTAATGGCACCGGAGTTGGACAGGATCAGACCGCCTACTGAATAGGTAACGGTTGAATTTTCCTTGACTCTCCAGTCGATTGCCTTTACATAGCTGTCAACCAGCTGCTTGTAGTCAAGCATGGTCTCGCTGACATTTCTGACTTTTTCTCTCTGACGACGGTATAAGATATAGCTCTTGGCTACATCATCGTAACCAGCCTGAATCAGTACTGATTCAGCACTGTCCTGAATGTCTTCAACACCGATCAGATCATCCTTGATCTTTGGTTCGAAATCGCTGGTAACCTTAAGTGCCAGCATATCGATGGTTGATGGATGATAATTCTTGTTAGTGGCTTCAAAAGCCTGTGTGATGGCATTGGCAATTTTCTTTATGTCAAACTCGACAACGCTGCCATCTCTTTTTACAACTCTGTACATAGTGTTTCCCTTTCCTAGCTTATTCCTCTTAACTCAACTTCCGGGATGTATTTAGCTACTTCTTCCTTCAGTTCATACATCTCCTCACGATTATATGCACTGAATCCCTGCTCAATACATCTGCCGCTATCCACAAACTGCTGCAGATAGTAATGTTTGCAACCCTTTATCATTTTGGCGATTGCTACCAGATCTTCCTTGGTATGGAATTCCCTGACTACCGTAGTTCTGAATTCATAATCAACTGTTCCGTTTAGAAGATATCTGATGCTTTCCTGAATCTGTTCAGTGTGGAAACCCTGAGCAGGAAGGCCAACGGTAACCGGATATTTAGGCAGTGGTGCCTTGATATCCATGGCTACATAATCAATCAGCCCTTCGTCCACCAGTTTCTTCAGCTTCTCCGGATAGTACCCGTTGGTGTCCAGCTTAACCTTGAAGCCAAGTTTTCTGACTTCCATGATGAAGTCTCTTAACCCAGCCTGTAACAGCGGTTCACCTCCGGTGATCGCTACGGCATCCAGTGTACCCTGACGCTTGCGCAGATACTCGAAGATGCTTTCCGGATTGTAGAATTCAAAGTTTTCTGGTATGAAGACCAGATCACGGTTGTGGCAGAACGGACATTTCATGTTACATCCTGCGGTAAATACCGTACATGAGACATGATTAGGGTAATCCAGCAGAGTAAGTTTCTGCAGACCGCCTATTCTCATCTGACTGTACTCATCATCAGGTACAATGTCATGGGAATTGGAAGTAAGCCTGTGGATTTGCTCTTCAACTTCCTCATTATTCAGACCTTTCATCAGCTGATTACAGCACTCATTTCTGATCTCATAGAGGTTGTTGATAATGTCTCTGGTCTTGCGCGTTGTATACAGTCTTCTAACTCTCTTATCGTTTTCGTCCGTCTGGATCACAACGTAGTCCTGCTCAACCAGTCTCTGCAGATTCTTGGTTGTTGTTCCCTTGTCAAAATCAGCCAGAACAGTCAGCTGCTGCATTGTTATTCCCTCGTGCTCGTTGATCAGAAGCAGGAAGATCATCTGCCCGGACCCTATTCCATACTGAGCCAGGTGTCGATCAAAATACTTCTGTGTGTAACGGTACAGGACAGAAATGTCGATAAGAAAATTATTCTGATTACTCATTAAATCTCCTTTTAGTTGGAAATCCAACTATCCTTTAATATTCTACCTCAATACAGGTGAAATTTCTACTATATTAACCCAAATTTAATGTGAAATTTGACCCTGTTTTCGGGTTGACAATTCTGCTGTTTTGTGCGTTGAAAAACAGCCTTCTATTTAACATTACCGAACCTTCAGTTATAATAGAAATATGAATTTCAAAAACTTCAAATGGCAGAATTTTCTGATCGTCAGTCTTTATGTGATAACGTATCCGGCACTGAAGGCCTTCACTTCCGAAGGCAACAGACTCCTGGTTTTTCTTGATGTCATGACCATCGTTTCCACGGTAATGGTTCTGATCGGTGTACTCAATCATCTGTATCTCAAAGGAGACTTTGATGCTACCCGTTATGTGTTTGTCCGTAAGATGTCAGGTAAAGAAATTGACTACGACAAGTACATACAGGAGAAAC
>CAMOMM010000061.1 GCA_946619805.1 uncultured Bacillota bacterium
TAGAGCAGTTCATAACGGAACTGATCGATGAAGTTATCCAGTATTCTCTGAGCAAATCTCTTGAAAACCGTCTGTCTGGCATTTACCGAAGGGCCTTCGATGTAAAGGGCATCCCCTTCCAGGTAACATTTTGACTGAGGTTTTTCTATTATAACAATGTCAACGGGATTTCCCAGCAGATAGCCTTTGGAACTCTGTGTAAAGTCAATAAGGGCTGATTTCTTCTTTCTGGCTTCCAGTTTCCGGGTGGCCTTGCGCAGAAACTCCTCATTATCTTCGATAAACCGCTGAAGACGGTAACGGGGCTCAAACAGAGAGGTGGTAACGGTAATACCTGATGTTGCCACTTTCAAAGTTGTTCTTTTAGCTCCCAGTCTGCGGTTTATCCTGATACGGTAGTCACCGTACTGTATGTAGTCTTTATTATCCGGCACACTCTTCCCACTCCTTCATCAGTCTGTCTATTTCATTGTGTTTCTCATCTATTTCATCTTCAAGTTGAGCCATTTTACGGCTGTCCTGATAGTATTCAGGGTCCCAGCGCAGTTCACGCAGTTTATCCAGCTGTTCTTCGCATCTGGCAATCTTTTTCTCCAGCAGAGCGGCCTTTTTGGCATTCTGGCGCTGCAGCTTAGCCCGGGAAACCGGTTCTGTTTCGTTTCCTTTTTCAGAAGCTGTCTCCACATATCTGCCATTGAGCTTATCCTGATATTCATCGTAGTTCAGAGGATAATACTGAGTATTGCCGGCATCGATCCTGAGAATGGCTGTTGCCAGCTTGCGGACAAAGTAACGGTCATGTGATACGAATACCACGGTTCCCGTATACTCCAGCAGAGCATCTTCCAGAGCTTCCTTTCCCGGGATATCCAAATGGTTGGTCGGTTCGTCAAGGATCAGAAGATTGCTGCCCGAAAGCATCAGCTTGGCCAGTGAGAGTCTGACCTTTTCGCCTCCTGACAGGATGTTGCAGGCCTTATAGACGTCATCAGCTGTGAACATGAACTGACCCAGGATCTTTCTGATGGCAGTATGATCATATTCCGGGAATTCATTCCACAGTTCTTCCAGAACAGTATTATCTGTCGTGAATTCCGCCAGCTGCTGGTCAAAATAACCAATTTCGATCTGATGACCGTACATGTATTCCCCGCCTAAAGGTTCAACCTGCCCGATCAGAGTCTTCAACAGTGTACTTTTTCCTAATCCATTAGGCCCGATGATTCCCAGTCTCTGTCCGTTTCTGACCTGAAAATCAACCGTACATAACGGTTCATCATAGCCAATGGTCAGATTATCAACAGTCAGCACACTGGCTCCACCTCTTAATTTAGGTTCAAAGCGCAGCTTGAAGTTCTTCTTGTCCTCACGCGGCTTTTCTATGCGTTCCATTCTTTCCAGATACCTGATCTTGCTCTGGGCAAAGGCTGCTTTCTCTTTCTTATAACGGAACTTCTCGATCTGGGCACTCAGTCTTTCGATTTCCCGCTGCTGGCGGCGATAGGCTGACTGCTGTATCGCAAATGATTTTTTCTTTTCCTCCATGTAGGAAGAATAGTTACCGCTGTAGTGATTCAGCTTTCCGAATTCAAACTCATATATTTCTGAAGCCACGTGATCGATGAACATACGGTCATGTGATACGATCACGATGGCACTTGGATATTTCTGCAGATACCCTTCCAGCCACTCTATCGTGGTAACGTCAAGATGGTTGGTCGGTTCATCCAGTAACAGCAGATCAGGCTTCTGCAGTAACAGTCTGACAAAGGCTATCTTGGTCTTCTGCCCGCCCGAAAAGGTATTTAATGGACGCTGCAGGTCTTCGATGTCAAAACCGAACTTGCTGAAAAGCGTTACCTGTTCCTGATTGTAGTTATAGCCGTTACCGGATTCAAAGATCTGCTGATAATGGGAATACTGTTCAAAGATGTCCTCATCGTATTCCTTTTCCAGTTTTCTGGCCAGCTCTTCCATCCTTTTTCTGGCTTCCAGCACATGGCTGTAGGTCTTGTTGAATTCCTGTTCCACAGTCAGGCTTTCATCTTCGAAAGCCGTCTGGGAAAGATATCCGATGGAAATGCCGGAACTGCGGGTAACAGTGCCTTTATCCAACATTAAAAGACCACTTATGACCTTCAGCAAAGTAGTCTTTCCACAGCCGTTGCGGCCGATAACCGCAATTTTATGGCCTTCTTTTATTTCAAAATTGATGTCTTCAAACAGTACCTCACCCCGAAAGTCCTTGGTACCGTTATTGACCTGTAATAACATATTAACTCCTATTGATGATTAAGGAAATTGATGTATCCTTTCGTAATGGCTTCAGCCACTCTGTCCTTATGCTGAGACCACTTTTCCATGGAAGCGCTGCTCCAGATATTGGAGGTAACGATCTTGACAGTGTTGATGCCATGGATGTTGTTTAAGGCAAATGATGAATTCTGCCTTGAATACTCGGAATAGGTTGCAGCACCAATGACCTTGCCACCGGTTTCTCTTATTTCATAGGCTTCATCAACCGGACCGCCATCACCATCAGTTTCCTGATATGACTGGGTCAGTTCATCGCCTTCATATAAACCTATCTCAACCAGTTGCTCATATATGCTTCTGGCCAGACGGTCAGAGCAGTATGAAGAATAAACTGTTTCAATGTAGTTGTCATCGGTGGTCATATCCAGATAGATCAGGTTCTTGACTCCTGATTTATATGCCTTATATGCGACACCGCCGGTACCGTAGTACAGAATGTTCTGGTCATATTCATCCTTCAGAATGATGACCTTGAGGTCATAGGCTTCCAGATTCTGTTTCAGCTTTTCAGCTACATCCCAGAGTTCCTTGGCTTCAACGTAGCCATTGTACTCCTCACCTACCAGGGAAACACCTTCCATGGTTAAGGCCGGGGCGGTAACGATGGCAACGTCATATTCTGTCTCATTGGCCAGATCAACATCTTCGGAGGTGACATTGAGATACAGATAAGCCTGATCCAGAACTGACTGTTCAGCACCTTCGGCATCGAACAGTTTCTTATTGGCAATCAGTTCAACTGTCGTACGCTTGCCGTTTCTGGTTACCGAATGAACGATGTTGTCGGAATAGATGGATTTATCAAAATACAGTCTGGTATGAACACCGTCATCAGATACTGTATAAACGGCATAGAAACCAGGTTTCAGTGTTCCGATATCGATTCCTCTGTCAACTTCTCTGGACACGGTCAGCTTGGTTTCCTCACCGGAACACATGTCGATCAGTGCGAGGGTCTGTCCGTTAAGAGTCTTTTCACTGCTCATTTCGCGGTTATAAACATCGTAGTAAAGATTCAATGATTCACCATAGAAGTTGTAGTCCTTCAGCATGGCAACATTCTGTCTGTCTTCCTTATCAACCAGAGCAAGAGTCTTTTTGGCACTGAGATTGCATAAAGTGTAGATCTTTTCATCTTTCTTATTGTCCTTACCGCCGCCAAACAGCAGATGTATCAGCAGTGATCCGATCAGATAAAGCACCAGTAATGCCAGTATTACCAGCGGTATCAGTCTGTCATATCTTATCTTTCTCTTTTTTGCCATGACAAAACACCTCCAGATTTTTCTTTATATTTAATTATACAACAGAATAAACTCTATTAGTGAACTTTTTAATCTCTCATTTCCGCATAAAGAAACACCATCTGCCTGTTCAACCACAGGTCGTTTGATAAACCGCGCTCCTGCGCCCTATAATTAGAATGGAGGTCAAGCTATGGATCCTGTAAAGTTCGGTCAGTTTCTTCAACGGCAGCGCAAATACAGAAACATGACTCAGGGTGAACTCGCCGGAAAGATACATGTTACTACTTCAGCTGTCAGCAAGTGGGAACGAGGATTATGTCTTCCTGAAATCTCAAAGCTCAGAGATCTGGCTGAGGTTCTTGATCTGTCTCTGGTCGAACTGATCGAATGCAGGAAAAACGTTGATTCATATACTCCTGAACAGGCCAGTAAAACTATTGAAACGGCCATAACGGTGTCATCTGCGCAGAAAACAAAAGCCGTAATTGCTGGCATTCTGTGGTTCCGGGCTGTGTTAGCGATACTATATGCCCGGATTATCGGTTATCAGTATAATCTGAGACCATTGAAAATGCATTACGGTTATTCAGAAAATCACAGCCGCGAAGAAATAGAAACAGCCTTCAATCTAGTGCTTGAGGATTTTACTGCCATGAAGACAGATGGCTGCAAAATGCTTGAGCTTGAATATGCCGGTGATGAAGTTTCTTATAATGAACTTCTTACCAGAAACTCTTACCAGTCCGGGGTACCTTACAGGGACTGCATTGTGGTAAATTCCAGATTCATATCCCCTCTTAACGGAGGCGGTGCCTGGAGCAGGCATACTTTATATGGCTGGCAATGGATCATCATGGAGGATTACTGGGGTAACTGGAAAGTCCTGACCAGGGGTTACCCATAAAGCAAACTGCTAAACTAAAAGTCTCAGTACATTTGTTAAACGTAATCATATTCAGAATTACTAAATAAGCTGACGACATATGGGCTTTCTGAGTGTATTACCATAAAAAAGCTGGACTCTGCGTCCAGCTTCTGAATTATGCAATATATGCTGTATTTTAGAAATCCAGGTTTCTCGGAGTTCTTGGATAAGACAGGACATCTCTGATGTTTTCCATGCCTGTCAGATACATTAACAGTCTTTCAAATCCGACACCGAAACCGGCATGCTTGCAGCAGCCGTATTTTCTCAAATCAAGATACCACTGCAATGATTCTACCGGAACATGCTTTTCATGCATTCTCTCAAGCAGAACATCGTATCTTTCCTCTCTCTGAGAACCGCCGCACAGTTCCCCTACCACCGGCATCAACAGGTCAGTAGCGGCAACTGTCTTATTGTCATCATTAAGTCTCATGTAGAAAGCCTTGGCTTCCTTCGGATAGTTCATGACGAATACCGGACCGTGGCATACTTCTTCAGTTAAGTACTTTTCATGTTCAGTCTGGATATCCATGCCCCAGAAGGCCTTGTTTTCAAATCTATCTTCCACAGCTTTCAGTCTTTCAACGGCTTCGCTGTATTCCATTCTTACAAACGGTGTGGCCAGAACATGCTGCAGTCTTTCAATCAGAGTCTTGTCGATCATCTGGTTGAAGAACTTCATTTCTTCCGGACAGTTCTCAAAGACGTAGTTGATGCAGTACTTGACCATGTCTTCCATTAAGTTCATGTCGTCTTCCAGATCGGCAAAGGCAATTTCCGGTTCGCACATCCAGAATTCATTGGCATGCTTCTTGGTGTTGGAGTTCTCTGCTCTGAAGGTAGGACCGAAGGTATATACATCTCTGAATGCCAGGGCATATGCCTCAACATGCAGCTGTCCTGATACGGTCAGGGAAGCATGCTTGCCGAAGAAATCCTCGTCATACTTGCCGTCATTTCTGGTGGTAACGGTGAATACCTCACCTGCTCCTTCCGCATCGTTTCCGGTAATGATAGGTGTATGGACATAGACAAAGCCCTGATCCTGGAAAAATTCATGCAGAGCCATGGCCAGTACGCTTCTTACTCTGAACACTGCAGAGAAGGTATTGGTACGAGGTCTTAAATGAGCAATGTCTCTTAAGTACTCAAATGAATGTCTCTTCTTCTGTAAAGGATAGTCAGGAGTGCAGATGCCCTCAACTACTGCTTCCGTAAGCTCCAGTTCAAAAGGCTGCTGCATTTCAGGGGTCAGCTTGAACTTACCGGTGACAGTCAGAGCTGTTCCGGTAAGGCACTTGGATATCTCTTCAAAATTAGCTAAGGCCGGAGTGTATACCAGCTGGCAGTTTCTGAAATATGTTCCGTCATTGAGGGCAATGAAGCCAACTGAACCGTTATTGCGGTTAGTCCTGACCCAGCCCTGCAGCTGAACATAGTCCATGCCATCCAGATGCATGGTGTCCTTGGCATTTACCATTTCGTAAAGCTCTCTGATCGTCATAAATTCAAACATGTTATTTCCTCCTATAAACAATAAAACGCTCCGCAAAGGAGCGTTCAGTTAACGCGGTACCATCCTCTTTTGGTCTCTGACAGTTAACGCCTGCGTACGGGACCGTCTACTTGATTTCTCCGGTCCGGCTCACGGACTGTTCTGACTGACCCTGACCCGGAATCATCTCACCCTCGATTCCTCTCTGTACGGTCTTTCCGATTAATCAGTTTCCGCTCTCAGCCTTTTTAAGCTTGCTGATGGTGTTGGTTTCAAATACCAGTTCCTGGATGTTTGAAACAATATCGATTTCCTTAAGGATCATGCCCTTAGGAA
>CAMOMM010000062.1 GCA_946619805.1 uncultured Bacillota bacterium
CGCGGCCGTACGCTCAACGATGCCATAGTCATTCTGGACGAAGCTCAGAATACCACCAGCATGCAGATGAAGATGTTTCTGACCAGAATGGGCTTTAACTCCCGCATGATAATCACCGGTGATGTAACGCAGATCGATCTGCCATCCCACAAGTCTTCCGGCCTGAAGAAAGCCATACAGATAGTAAAGGGAATCGAAGAGATCGCCGTTGTGGAAATGCACAGGGAAGATGTGGTAAGACATCCGGTCGTACAGAAGATAATTGAGGCCTACGAGGCTGAGGAATAAAGACATAACACCGCAATTAAGTATCAGAGGACTCCGATATGAACTGCGGTGTTTTATGTGTGTGCGAATATCTGAGACTAAACGGCTTTGACCCTGAGAAAATCAGGCGGCAGTTAACGGAAAGAGTATGTGTGCGGGGACTGTCCATTCAGGACATCATTAAGGTAATGGGTGATAACGGTTTTACCTGTGAAGCCTTTTATGACCGCAGGGTCTGTGAGAATTATCCCTATATAATGTATGATGCTGTTTACAGGCACTATTATCTGGTGATATCATCTGACGGCACATATGTTTACATGTATGATTCCCGCCTGGGATATTTCAGGGTCAGACGTTGGTTTTTTCGTCTATTTTGGCGTAAATATTATGTGTCTGTCAGAAACAGTGTGATATAATAAACACACAAGGAGTTTTTACTATGGCTTTAAATGTTTATAACCAGACTTCCGAGAGAGGATTCAGCAAATACCGCAGCTATTTCAGCCGGATTTTCCGCAATGCCAAAAAGCATGTTGATCTTAAGAGGGGGACGGTTGTAAGTGTCATTTTCGTCAATGATGAGCAGATCCATCAGATCAACAGGGATTACCGCAATGTGGACAGACCTACTGATGTCATTTCCTTTGCCTTAAGGGATGATGACAGCGAAGGGGACTATGTGGAAGAGGAACTGGGCGACATCTTCATCAACATCGATGCGGCCAGACGCCAGGCTGTTGACTACGGTCATTCCCTGAAAAGAGAGATCTGTTTCCTGTTTACCCACGGATTACTGCATCTGTGCGGGTATGATCACATGACCAAGGAAGATGAAGCCGAAATGATTGCACTCCAGAAAAAGATTCTGGATGAACTGGTAAGTCAGGATGATAAAGAAGATTAAAGACAAATTCAGATATGCCTGGCACGGATTAGTCCATGGCATCAAGTACGACTCCAGCATCAAGATACAGTTCATCTGTACCCTGATAGCTATCATTGTGAGTCTGCTGTTCAGGTTCACACCGGAGGAACTGGCGATAGTGCTGCTGTTCTGCGGGCTGATCCTGGGTCTGGAGTATACCAACTCCAGCATTGAGAGGATCATGAATCTGGAGGAGCCGGAAATATCACGCGCCGTCAAGCACATCAAGGACATGGCAGCGGCTGGAGTTCTGATAGCTTCGGTTTTTGCCCTGTTTGTGGGAATAATGTTCATAGTAAGACATATATTGGGAGGTTTACTGTAATGGAAGATAAGGAAATACTGGAACTGGCTTTCAAGGCCATGAAGAATGCTTATGCACCTTACTCCAATTTCCATGTTGGAGCCTGTGTAGCCTGTAAGGACGGGAATTACTTCTTGGGCGCCAACATCGAAAACGCATCATACGGTGCTACCAACTGCGGCGAAAGAAGCGCTGTTTTTGCGGCTTACTCCAACGGATACCGCAAGGATGACATCGAAAAGCTGGCGATAGTCTGTGACGGTCACAGGATCGCGGCACCATGCGGCATCTGCCGTCAGGTCTTAAGTGAACTGCTGAATCCTGATACACCGATAGTACTTTCCGACGGTGACCAGATCCTGGTCACCAACATGAAGGAACTGCTTCCGTTAACATTCGGACCTGAGGATCTGGCATAATGGCATTCAAGGCAGGATTTGTTGCCCTGATAGGCAAGCCTAATACCGGCAAAAGCACCTTGCTGAATGCTCTGCTCTCCCAGAAGGTCGCCATTACCACTCCGAAACCGCAGACTACCAGAGACAACATCAGAGGCATTCTTACCACTGATGATGCCCAGATCATATTTGTTGATACCCCGGGCATTCACAAGTCCAAAGGCAAGCTGGATGCTGCCATGGTAAAAAGAGCGTATGATGCGGTCAGTGATGTTGATGTGATCCTGCTGCTGGTTGATGTTTCCAAGCCATGGAACAGAGGTGATGAGATCATCTTTGATTCCATCAAGGATATCAAGAAGCCGAAGTTTCTGGTCATCAACAAGGTCGACAAGGTGACCAAGAAGGATCTGCTGGAATATCTGGAAAATCTCAATCAGGATGATTTTGATGAAATCGTTCCTTTGTCAGCGTTGAAAAACAAAAACACTCAGGAACTGGTTGAGACGATAAAGAAGTATCTGCCGGAAGACGTGCAGTACTACCCTGACGACATGGTCTCAGACTATCCGGAGAGCTTCCTGTTCTCTGAAATCGTCAGGGAGAAAATACTCCTTAACACCGATGAGGAAGTACCGCATTCCATTGCGGTGCAGACAGAAGAGATCACCCGCAAGCCGAATGTGGTCTATGTCAGAGTAGCCATCGTGGTGGAAAAGCCTTCTCAGAAGGCCATCATCATCGGCAGATCGGGATCAATGATCAAGAAGATCTCCACCAGTGCCCGTGAAGAACTGGAGGAAAGACTGGGCTCCAAGGTTTATCTGGAGACCTTCGTAAGAGTAGAGCCAGACTGGCGCAACAGGGTAAGCCAGCTGCAGCAGTTCGGCTATCTGGACAGTAAGAAAGATGAATGAGATTTTAACGGGTTATGTCATTAAGACGACAGATGTAAAGGACAATGACGTGATACTGAACATCTACACCAGGGAGTTCGGGATCATGGCCCTTTATGCCCGCGGAATAAAGAAATCCACCAGTAAGAATGCCTATGCCTGTCAGCTGTTTGACTACAGTGAATTCATGTGTGATGTCAATCAGATGAAGTCAATGCAGCTGTTAAAGTCAGCAACTCTGAAAAAGGAGTTCATGGGAATACGCAGTGACTATGACCGTCTGGCCCTGGCCAGTGTGGTGGTGGAGCTGGCAGGAAGTCTGCCTGATGATAACATCTATGATCTGCTGGAGGTGACTCTGGAAAATCTGGACCGTCATCCTCAGCCTTATCTGATCTTCAACCTGTTTGTGGTCAGATATCTGGATGTTCTGGGCATTGCTCCGGAAGTGGACGGCTGCGTGCTGTGTGGCAATACTTCCGGCATTGAGACCATTTCCATTCTGGATGGGGGATTTCTGTGTCATGGCTGCAACAGAGGGCAGCATCTTAAACCTCTGGATGTGAACTTTTTGAAGAAGTTCAGATTGATAAACAAAGCATCGTTTGAGGTGCTGGATAAATTACAGGGCTTGGACCTGAATGATTATCAGCTGTCTGCCGTACTGATGGAGTTTCTGATCACTCACAGCGGTCTTAACGTCATCAGCTGGCGCAGTGTTGCCGGCAGCCACTGATTAGGGAGGAAATATGAAAGAGTTTACTTTTGAACAGATCGTTACACATCTTAAGACATCCGGCTATGTTTTCCAGGGTTCGGAAATCTACGGCGGTCTGTCTAACACCTGGGACTTCGGTCCTCTGGGTGCCAGTCTTAAGAAGAACATAAAGCTTGCCTGGTGGAAGAAGTTCATCCAGGAAGACCTCAACAATGTCGGCATTCAGTCCGCCATTCTGATGAATCCGGAAGTATGGGTAGCTACCGGACACTTAGCCAATTTCTCTGACCCGCTGATCGACTGCAAGCACTGCAAGACCAGATACCGTGCTGACCAGCTCATTGAACAGGTCACCAACGGTGAAGTCAATGTCGAGGAAATGAAGGATGACGACATGGTCAGATACATCAGGGAACACAATGTGGCCTGCCCGAAGTGCGGTGCTCATGAC
Source organism: uncultured Bacillota bacterium (assembly GCA_946619805.1). Classification (GTDB taxonomy): domain Bacteria; phylum Bacillota_I; class Bacilli_A; order Erysipelotrichales; family Erysipelotrichaceae; genus RUG521. The sequence continues at coordinate 3,963 of CAMOMM010000062.1, forward strand.
TTTACCGACATCAGAAAGTTCAACCTGATGTTCAAGACTTTCCAGGGTGTCGTGGAAGACGCTACCAGCGCTGTTTACCTGCGCCCGGAAACTGCTCAGGGCATGTTCGTAAACTTCAAGAACGTCCAGAGATCAATGCGTAAGAAACTGCCGTTTGGCATCGGTCAGATCGGCAAGAGCTTCCGTAACGAGATCACTCCAGGTAACTTCATTTTCCGTACCAGAGAGTTTGAACAGATGGAAATGGAATTCTTCTGCAAGCCGGGAGATGACGATTACTGGTATCCATACTGGCGCAAGTTCTGCATGGACTGGCTGTTAAAACTGGGACTGAATGAAGAAAAGCTGAGATTAAGAGAGCATACCCCGCAGGAACTGGCTTTCTATTCCAAGGGTACCGCTGACATCGAATACAACTTCCCAACTATTTCCTGGGGAGAATTATGGGGCATCGCCGACAGAACCGACTATGACCTCAAGCGTCACATGGATCACAGCAAGCAGGATCTGCAGTATCTTGATCCGTATACCAATGAAAAATACGTGCCGTACTGCGTTGAACCGGCAGTAGGTGTTGAAAGACTGTTTCTGGCCTTTGTCTGTGACGCCTATGACGAAGAGACACTTACCAGAGCAGACGGCAAGGAAGACACCAGGATCGTCATGCATCTGCATCCGGCTCTGGCACCTATCAAGGCAGCTGTTCTGCCGTTAACCAAAAATGAAACCGAAAAGGCCAGGGAAGTATATGCCCAGGTCGTTAAGTACTTCGATGCAACCTATGATGAATCAGGAAACATCGGTAAGAGATACCGCCGTCAGGATGCCATTGGAACACCGTTCTGCATCACCATTGACAGCGATACCGCCAATGACGGTGCAGTTACTGTCAGATACCGCGATTCCATGGCTCAGGAAAGAGTCAGAATCGAGGATCTGAAGGACTTCATCGGAAAGCAGATCGAATTCTAGGAGATTAAATGCCATCCATACCTGCAGAAGTAATTGAGGAAATCAAACGCAAGGCCAAGATCGAAGATGTCATAAGCCATTACATTGAAGTCCAGCAAAAGGGCCGCAATTATGTGGCAATATGTCCTTTTCATGACGACCATGATCCGTCTCTGCAGATATCCGTGGACAAGCAGCTGTTCAAGTGCTTTGTGTGCGGTACCGGCGGCGATGTATTCAGTTTTGTGATGAACTTTGAAAAGATCAGCTATCCGGAAGCGGTGCGCAAGGTTGCTTCATTAATCGGCTACAATTACGATTTCGGCAGTTTTGAGAAGAGAGACAGCTTTGTTGAGACAGTGGCGCATAAGGCTCTGAAAGAAGCAGTGCTGTACTGCCGCAATGCCTTAAACAGTCAGGAAGGCCTCAAGGTAAAGGAGTATCTCAGAAGAAGGAAGCTGGATCAGGACATGATCGACCGCTTCGAAATGGGATATAATCCTTCCGGTGATGCCCTGTTCCGCTATCTCAGCGCCAAGGGCTTCCGGGAGAAGGACATCATTGCCGCTGATCTGGCCCGCCTGACCACGGCAGGGATAAAGGATGTCTTCCGCGACCGTCTGATGATCCCGATCCATGACAACGACGGCCACCCAATCGGATTTACCGCCCGTTCACTGGATCCCAATGCCGAAAGCAAGTACATCAACAGCCGTGATTCACAGCTGTTCAGAAAGGGAAACGTCATCTTCAACTTCCATAGAGCCAAAGATGCCATAAAGAACATGAAATATGTCATCATGGCTGAAGGTCCGATGGATGTCATGGCCTTTAACAGAGCCGGGATCGAAAATGCTGTCTGTACCATGGGTACAGCCTGCACGAAAGACCAGCTAAGTGTTCTCAAGAAGGTCACCGGTCAGATGATACTGGCCTATGATGGCGACAATGCCGGTCAGAATGCGATATTCAAGGCCGGTAAGCTGGCCCGCTCACTGGGCTTTACAGTGAAGGTGCTGGCCAATACGACTCAGGATGACCCTGATGAGATCGTCACAAAGTATGGGCCTGAGGCTCTGAAGAAGATGATCAGGGACTCCCATACCTGGATCGAATTCATCTTTGCCTATTATGAAAGAAAATACGATCTCTCCAGTTATTCGTCACGAAAGGAATACACCACTCGGGTGATGGAGGAGATCAATGCCCTGACGGATCAGTTTGACAAGCAGAATGCCATAAAGGTTCTGGAAGCCAAGACCGATCTGTCCGTCTCTTCCCTGGTAAAGGATGCCACTGCTGTGATAAACAAACCGGCTCCGGAAAAAAGGAAACCTTCCTCAAAGGTCAATTTTACGGGAGTCAGGATCGCT
>CAMOMM010000063.1 GCA_946619805.1 uncultured Bacillota bacterium
TGAGCAGATCATCCCGGCAATCATCACTCTGACTGCTATCACAGCCCAGTTGGAAACCTTAATCACCCTTATCTGTGACGGCAGTATTAACGCAACAAGGGCTGCCAGAAGTAAGGCTATGGTTACTGAAATGCTGATTACAGCCACCCCTTCCAGTACAAACTGCACATAGATATCCCTGTCACCGGCTCCCAGTGACTTTTTTATACCGATCTCATAGCTTCTTTTCCGCACGTTGTTCAGGGAACTGTTTACCATTCCCATCAAGGCAACTGTCAGTGACACCCCGGCGATGACGTTAAGGATTCCCTTAACCCCATTGAAAATGGAGTCAATGGCTTCACTGGTTCCCCGTTGACTTATGATAAGTACATTATCGGATCCCAGAGTTTGCTGCAGGTAGTCTTCCACATAACGGTCTTTACAGTGGAAATAATAACTGATGCTTTCCGGCTGATCACTCAGACAGTATCCGCTGCAGATGAAAATACCGTTATCAAGATCAACGAACAGATTTTCACTGTATTCCTTTAGTACTCCCGCAACTTTGAAGCTTACACCGTTAAGACAGATCGTCTCGCCGATCTCCGGATGGCCCAGCTGTACCCAGCTGCCATGTCCCAGCACCGCCTTATCGCTATTATACAGGCTGTCACACTCATCCGGAAAACAGCCCTTATCGGTTTCCAGATCAAAGAGATCCCGCAGATCCGGGTCACAGCTTACGATCTGCAGTTTTCCAAAAGGAATGCTGCGGTATTGGCTGAAACAGCTGATACCGTATTTTTTAATGAAATTCTTCTCCCAGTCAGCCGGTATGCCGGATTCATCCATTATCTGACACAGGGTAACGTCTAGCCCCAGACTGTCCGCCTGTTTTCTTATCAGAACTTCCCCACTGTCACACATCATTCCGACGACCAGCAGCAGAAAGACCGCTGTCGAGTGAGCCAGCACGGTCAGATAGTGTTCCCTACGATGGTAATAAATCTCTTTTAACAGCCACATTTCCCTTCTCCATTACCGCAATGCTGCCGCACTGTCGGGCAATATTCAGATCATGAGTAACCAGTACGATGGTCATACCCTGATTATTCAGGGTTCTGAAGATGTTCATGATGTTTCGGGCATTGGAAACATCCAGTGCCCCGGTAGGCTCATCAGCCAGAACGATGCACGGCTGCTTCATCAGTACACGGGCAATAGCCACTCTTTGTTTCTGTCCCCCGGAAAGCTGATGGGGATACATGTGTCCCATTCCCTCAAGATCAAGTCTTTTCAGTAATTCCGGCACCCTTTTTCTGCTGTCTGCAGTTTTCCGGTAATATCCGCCCAGGGCGATGTTGTCCCTGACATTCAGATAGGGAAGCAGATTGTATTCCTGAAAAACCGTACCGATCTGCAGACGGAAGTAGGAGCTTTTACTGATGTCTGTCTGACGGTTTACCGCAATACCGTCATGCAGATAAATACCACTGTCAAAACTGTCATAGCCGGCCAGAATGTTTAACAGCGTCGTCTTGCCGCAGCCGCTGTGGCCGACCAGAGCCAGAAATTCACTGTCCCTGATGGTCAGATCAAGATGGTCAAGGGCCTTTATGTCCCGGCTTGCGGTGTGATACACCTTGCAGATATTGCGAAGTTCAATCACTGATAAGCTCCTTCAGCATGTCATTGATCATGCATACTTTCAGATTTTCGATCCCGATGCCGCTTATTACCGCCTTCTCATCATCGGCCATTTCCACCTTTACCCTGACCAGGTATTTATCCCGGGATTCCTTCTTTTCCAGCCATTCAGCCTTAAGGAGATAGTATCCGTCACTTCTTTCCAGCAGAGCAGCCCTTTTTACCGTCCAGACATCATTTACACTCTGCAACGGTATGACCAGATTTCCTTTCTGATTCAGTAAAAGTCCTTCCTGACTTTCCAGTTTCAGAGTGATTTCCGCCATATTCTGTGACCCTTCCTGCTGCCGGCACTGACTTTTAGAAGTGACTGTTGCCCTGATGCTGCCGGAAGACGGTGTAAACAGGCAGACTGTTCCTTCATTTACCAGAAAGAATCTGTCCAGCGGCAGACTGGCAGCAAGATAGAGATCTCTGTCTTCAATTATCACGCAGTTTCCCGTTATCTCCCTGATGATCCCGTTTGTTTCGCTCCTTAACTCACATTCCCGGTTTTCCCCATCCAGATATTTAAGAATGAGATCGTCTTTCCGTACTGGCTCACCGGTAAATACCCCGCACTCCTTTATGATCCCGTTGAAATAGTAACTGTGCAGATGACCCCTTACCGTTGCCGTGGTTCGGTATTGCTGCCGGAAACTGTCCTGACTTACTTCCGTAAAGGAAATGCTGTCCATTAGCAGTTCATTGCCAATGGACCTTAAGACAAGCACCGCAATGACGATCAGGGCAATAACGGCAAGTATAATAAGATGTTTCTTTTTCATGTTTCACACTCTTTCACTACTTTTTAGTTATCAGAGTGCCATTGTCCTAAAAAGAAAAAGCCTTTCGGCTTTTAATAAGGTTTCTGTTTGAAGTTACCCACAACTCGATGGGTATCCATGATATTCACAAAGGCTTTCGGATCGATCTCCATGATCGCATCGGTAAGATGTTTCTCCTCATACTTGCCGCATACCGTATAAAGCACTTCCTTGACTTCATGGGAATAGCTGCCCTCCCCGGTAAACCTGGTGACGGAATGGCCCAGTAATCTGAAGACAGCTTCCGTGATCTCATCAGGTTTTTCCGTGATGATGATGAAGGTGGTCCTTCTGTAGCGGTTGTCATAGTGATCAATTACCTGTGTGGAAACAAACTGGAAGATTATGGAATACAGAGCCGTCTCCCAGTTAAACAGCATGCCTGACAGTAACAGCAGTATGGCATTAAGGATCAGAACGGCATTCCACATCGATTTCTGGAATTTGCGGGACAGGAATATGGCCCAGAAATGGGTCCCTCCCCCACAGCCGCCTGACTCCAGTACCAGACAGTCGGATATACCGTTAAGTACACCGCCGAAGATGCTTATAAGAAGCAGGTCATCGGTAATATCCAGTGAAGGAATAATGCTCACCAGAGTAGCAGTCAGAAAGATGTCGATCCGGGAAAGAAGAGTAAACCTTCTGCCCAGGGTTTTCAGAATGACCAGAGTTCCCGGTATATTCAGCAAAAGATAGAGAACTCCATATGACAGTTTAAACGGCAGATAGGTCTCTGACAGTCTTTCCAGCATTACCGCCGTTCCCGAGAAACCGGCCGGTGTCAGGTTGCCGGCATGAACAAAGACCTTCAGGTTGAAGGCCGCCAGCAGACCGGAAAGAACCGCCAGAATCAGACTTCTGACAGTTATGCTGTCCTTATTTGATTCCATTATTCACAGCCCCGGCAGTCAGAACAGCTGCCGCTGCATCCTTGTTCATATCTGAGAGTATCGATGACCAGACATTCGATCTCAACGTCAGCGCCTTTAGGCAGTGCACCGACCTGAACACAGCTTCTGGCCGGATACGGTTCTTCAAAATACTGAGCATAGACTTCATTCATGGCTGCGAAGTTCTTCATGTCAGATAAGAATACCGTTGTCTTGACAATGTGATCAATTCTCAGATTCATCTCATCAAGAATGGTAATGATGTTCTGCATTACCTGATGAGTCTGCTGAGAGATGTCACCCTTCACCAGTTCATTGGTTGCAGGATCTACCGGGATCTGTCCGGAAAGATATACAAAATCACCCAGCTTGATGGCTGGTGAATATGGTCCGATGGCCTTAGGACCGTTAGCTGGTTTAATAGCTTTAGCAAACATAACTTACACCTTTTTTACTTTATTCTTTTCTTTCTTGAAACTGTAGTAGTCCGCCTCCTGGCGCAGATGACGGGCTGTGGTACGTAAGGAGATCAGATGAAAACCAGCCCATACTATTAAGGCAAGTATGAACAGAACGGTAAATATCGACATGTAGTCATTGGTATTTTCCAGCATCCTTCTTCTCCTTTTCCGTATTATATCATACAGAACCAGGTTTCGCTAATCAACCTGCTTCCACTGGTTTCTTTCCAGGAAATCGCTTCCCTTGATGACTTCATCGCCTGAAAGACCCGGATAACCCAGCTGTCTGAGTACCTCATAGGTCATGATGGCCACGCAGTTGGAAAGATTGAGACTGCGGGCTTCCCGCTTCATCGGCAGTCTGATGCAGTGATCAAGGTGTTCCTTGAGAATCGACTTGTCAATTCCGGTTGATTCCTTGCCGAAGACCAGATAAATATCGCCTTCGCATTCCGTGAAATCAAACTGGTCGGGAGCCTTATGACCATAGCGGGTCAGAAAGAACATGTTAACAGGTTTTTCCGTTTCGATAAAGTCAGTCCAGTTGAGATGTTCCCTGATGTCAGTCAGATCAACGTAATCCATGCCCGCCCTTTTCAGATGTTTTTCACTTAATACAAAACCGTATGGCTTGATCAGATGAACAACACTGCCGGTAGCCATGGCCGTTCTGATGACATTGCCGGTATTCGGCGGTATCTCCGGCTGATACAGAACAAGATGGATCATGCTTCCAGCCTCCTTAATCTTCTTTTTTCCGTTACGATCAGAGTAACCGTCAGAATGATGAGTATGGCTACGATCGCAATGGCACAGTTGCGGAAGTATTCCTCCGGCAGAACCGTAATGATCTCATCCTGGCTGGGATAGAAGATCCAGTTGGTCTTTCCCGGGAAGAATACCTTGTGAAACAGGACAAAGAAACGGCTGAAGTTGACTGATCCCAGTATTGCCAGCATCACAAACAGCACCAGAGTATACACACCCCGGTAGAACTGTGAGGTATGACCCTTAACCGTAAAAGGCCGTTTGCCCTTATTGATCAGACCTGTTATGACAATTCCAGCCAGGCCAAGGGCACCGACAATGAAATCCAGATGAAACAGCTTGCCGACATCTTCAAAATGCCGTTTGCCTTCTTCAGACCATTTCATGTCACCGGTCTTAAATTCACCGCCGAAAAGACAGAAATCCAGCATGTCATCATAGGCTTCCTTTATCTGCGCTTCACTGTATCCGCTCTCTTCAACCAGCTGGTATGGCTTGATGTGAGCATAGTAAAACGGTCTGAAAATGATTGGAACGGCAATGGAAACTGCCATTATGAAAGCCATCCAGCTGATGGCTGAAAAATAGAACAGCGATTTATTTCTCATTGTCATACTCTTTCTTCAGGAATTCCAATAATTTTCTGGTTGCCTGACCGCGGTGAGATATCGCATTTTTCTGCCGTGGAGTTAACTGGGCACTGGTTTTGCCATACTGCGGCAGCCAGAAGATCGGATCATAGCCAAAGCCATTGCTGCCGGCCGGTTCAAAGGCTATTTCACCCTCCATGATCCCTTCAAAGACATGCGGCTGACCGTTGTGATCGATCAGGGCAATGTCACAGGTAAACCAGGCAAAACGGTCTTCGCAGCCTTCAAGTCTGTGGATCAGACTGCGGTTTTTCTCAGGATAACCGTATCCTTCCATGTAACGGGCGGAATGAATGCCCGGTTCATTATTAAGAGCTCTGATGGAGAGCCCGGAATCATCAGCTATGGAGATCATTGAAACATGGTCATATACACCTCTGGCCTTTATCAGGGCATTCTCAGCGAAAGTCGTGCCGTCTTCAACCGGTTCAACGTAATCAACCAGTTCACTGGTATCGTGAACCGTAAATCCCAGCGGCTGCAGCATTTCCTTATATTCCCTGACCTTGTTTTTGTTACCGGTCGCAATCATTATATCCATAAGTATCATCCCTTCTGTCTGTATCATTGTGATGACTGTTTCATCACAATAGATATTCTACACTAAAAAAGAGACTTCAATGCATTAAATACATGTCAGTCTCATTTTATTCTGATTATTAAGCGTTCTTTTCCAGAGCCTTCTTGGCCTTGTCACAAAGTGTGCTGAAAGCCTTTGGATCGTGGATTGCCAGTTCAGATAACATCTTTCTGTTGATGTCGATCTTGGCTAACTTCAGACCATGAGTTAACAGTGAATAGTTAATATCATTGGTATGAGCAGCAGCATTGATACGGGCGATCCATAACTTTCTCATTTCACGCTTTAATGTTCTTCTGTCTCTGTAAGCATACTTTAATGAATGCATTACCTGTTCATGAGCTGTGCGGTATAACGCATGCTTTGAACCGAAATAGCCCTTGGC
>CAMOMM010000064.1 GCA_946619805.1 uncultured Bacillota bacterium
GATTAATTTGCTGGTATCAGAAAAGCTCCCTGTGAGGAGCTTTTGTCTTGCGGTTATGCTTCGTTTTCTTCTTTCTTTTTCTTTCCGAAAGTATCGTAAAGGGAGAATTCAGTACCCTTGGCGATTCTGACGATGTTCATGCGGTGTCTGTAAATGATCACTAAGGAGACAAAGGCAACGGCCTTGTTAGTAAATGAAATAACCAATATCTTCTTAGGATCAATATCCTTCTTGTCAACCAGATATTTCACTTTAGCTGCAACAGTAGTTGTTTTACCGGCACCTGCTCCAGCTATTACTAAAGTATAGTCTTCATCACTTAAAACAACTCTACGCTGATCTTCATCATGGTCAATAACAGGATCCACTGATTTCAATACATTATCCAGATAATCCTTTTCCTTGACCATTTCTTTTTGGATAAACCGCTCATTCTTTTCATCAATTAGTTTTTCAAAGTTGTTATACGTATTGACGGTTGTATCAATGTATGATTTCATCATATTGAATTTCCTGCAGAATGGCTTATTGAGAATCTGCTTCTTAGGAATTGTGCAGTTCATAATTTAGTCTAAAACTATTGGAGAGGTTATTATGTGCTTGGGCTGGTCGGGAGACCCGGGTCCATCTTCGCGGGGAAGTTCCTCGCTTTTTTTGTATAAGGTTATAGCAGGGGTATTGAAACAGTAGGAAACAATAAAGATCCATTCCACCCTTTGATTGTTGGTGCTAAAATGAAAAATGTAAAGAAAGAGGAATGATAATATGGTTGCAGAAGTTTGGAAGGAAGAAGTCCAGTACATTAATGATACTCCGATAAGAATAGTGGTAGATAATCAGATTTCCATGGTGAGGGGAACACTGATGCCACACTGGCATGAGGAGGTCGAAATTGATTGCGTGTTGAAAGGAAAAGTTTATTACACTGTTGAAGGTGTTACTTATAAGCTGGAGCAGGGAGATATAGTCGTGATAGGCAGTGGTATGATCCATTCCGGCCGTTGCAGCGAAGGCAATGCCATAGAAGATACTTCAGCAGAAGTAATGACAATTCAGGTAAATAAGGATGTTTTTCATTATGCAAATTATGCCGATCCTGTCTTTGAAGTCTTTCATCCAAAAGAAAACAATGTGGAAATACTGCCTGTTCTGATGACCATCAAAACCATATTTCAACAGAAAAAGCCTTACTATGAAGTCATTTTAAACAGCAGTCTTCTTGAATTGTGTTACCACCTGCTTTCACAGCAATCTCTGCAGAGAAAGAATAACAAGACATCAAATACCGGAAACAGTGAAATCAAAGAGGCTTTAAAGTATATTGAGAATCACTGCCGTGAAAAACTTACTTTGGAAGATGTTGCGAATAATCTGAAATATAATGCTTCATACTTCTCCAGGTTTTTTCATCAATATACCGGATTTACTTTTGTAGAATATCTGAATAGATGCCGAACAGCAGCGGCAGCAGTTATTCTGCTGGATTCGAATAAAACCATATCAGAAATTGCCATGGACTGCGGGTTCCCGAATGTAAGCTCGTTTATTACTTTCTTCAAAAGGCAGTACAAGATGACACCGGAGTCATACAGAAAGTCAGCAAAAAAGTAAAAAAATCGTAATAACGTGTAAAAGCTTGAAAAGACAGGCCTGTTCATAACGTAATAAAATATAGATGAAGGATTGTTGAACAATAATATATTACGGTATAGACGAAAACAGTAACCGCCTGGCGGCAGAAATTGTTTTCTATAACCGGATGTTCGGCGGAAAGAGGATAATATGAAAAAGGAAAAACAAAACCAGCATCCTGACTGGCAGACAACTGCCAAGGAAAGATTCAGTTACTATCTGGGCTTGATTTCTCCATATACCATGAGCGGTATGATGGGTTCGTTTCTGACGACCTATCTGCTTTTGTCAGGTATAGGCCTGGAAGTATCAGCGGTACTGTTATTGGTAATGAAGATCATTGACGGATTTGATGACCTGTTATTCGGATGGGCAATTGACCGCTTCCGTCCTGATCAGAATCCCAAACTGAAAAAGATCGTTGGGAAAGGGCGCTTCTTACCATGGTACAAACTGATATGGCCAATCATGCCGATAGGAATCATCGGGCTTTACTGCATGCCGCTGTCATTAAGCGTCGGTGCCAAGATCGCCTGGGTAGCTTTCTTCTACCTGCTGGCTGATATCGGTTACAGTTTCATGGATATCTCCATGGTTTCCATGCAGACGACCCTTACCAGTAACACCCATGAAAGAGACCAGCTGATAATGAAGGGCATGGTTACACTCTTTGTTATCATGGTACCTATTGCAGCCTTGGCTAATATTCTTGCCAGCAGTAAAGTCGGTCTGTCATTCAGAACAATAGCCTTTATCTTTGTGGCACTGGCCATCATCCTGTTAATACCTATGATAACACAGGTACAGGAGCACGCTTATACAGGAAAAGATGAGAGCAATAAGAATGTTACTGATGAGAAAGCTCCTTTCTTCAAGTCGCTGTCAGATGCCTTACATAACAGAAATCTACTGGCTTTCTATGGCGGCAAGATGTTACAGAGCATGTTGGCAACAACCGATGCCCTTGGAATCATTGGAGCCTACTACCTGTTTGGCAATGAACTGGTTACCACAATACAGGGAGCAGTAGGAACGGTCCTGGGCTTTATCATCATGCTGATACTGCCTAAGATCTATGAGAAGCATGACCGCCATAAGATCTACATGACCTTTACGCCGATTTCAATTGTAATCGCTGTGATCGTATATATCATGGGGCATAAGAGCATCGCTCTTTATATAGTCATGCAGTGTCTGTTACAGATTCCAAAATCAATTGCCGGAGGATGTGAAAACTTCATGAAGCCTCAGGTCATTGAATACGGCAAATATAAGACCGGTAAGGACCTGACCGGCATTCAGGCATCATTATCAACCTTTGCCTCAATTTTCTCCAATGCCTTCCCTGGATCAATTGCCCTGGCAATTCTCGGAGCGTCCGGATGGGTAACTGTTGAAGCTGAAAGCTTTAAACAGTTGGCTGAAATGGGTGTTGCACAGCCTGAGGGCGCCATAAAGGCCCTGTGGTTTATCACGGCAGGTTTACCGATAATCGGTTATGTTCTGTTATATGTATGTAATCTGTTCTACAACCTTAACGATAAGGATGTTGAAATCATGATCAGATACAATAACGGTGAAATAACAAGAGAGGAATGCGATTCACTTCTTTCCAAAAAGTACTAGAAGGAGGAAATCTTAATGAGACTTAAAATGTATCTTGCGATAAGACGTGCAAAGAAATATATGAAGGAGCATAATCATCCGGGGAGGATGATCGTGACGGATAAGGAAATAGAAGAGTGGCGTCAGAGAACACGTAACATGGACCACGACTGTCTTACTGTTGAGGAGAACCTTAAGAAGGGACTAAACATTGAAAAGGTTGAATTGCCGAATACTTCAGGTTGGCTGATCAGCAGGGAAGGCAATCCGGAAGATAAGGTTCTTTATCACATTCACGGTGGCGGCTTTATCAACGGATGCACCAAAATGGCCTTTTTCTTCCTTTCCCATGTAGTCAATAAATGGGGATATAATGTCTTTTCAGTCGATTACCGCCTGGCGCCTGATCATCAGTGTATCGATACAATAACAGACTGTGAAGACGGATATAAGTATTTGCTTGAACATTATAAGCCGGAAAATATCATTCTGATGGGGGAATCAGCCGGGGGTAATCTGGTACTGGGGCTGCCTCACAAATTGAAGGATGACGGCTTGCCTCTTCCAAAGGGAATCATCTCTGATTCTCCGGTCGTTCAGTTTGTTCATTATCCTTACAGCTATTACGAAAATTCCTGCAAGACTGATTTCGGTATCATATTTGGCATCAATGAAGCTGTTCTCGGCATTTATCAGGGTGATTTACCTGTTGACCATCCATATCTGTCGCCTCTTTGCGGAGATTTGAGTGGTTATCCACCGGTCTATCTTGATGCATCGAATAAGGAAAGCTTAAGAGACGAGGCAAGAATGATGTATGTAAGGCTTAAGGAAGAAGGCTGCGATGTTGAGTATCATGAACTTAAGGATTTCTTCCATGCCCAGATGCCAAATATCAAGTCGCACTCAACTTTAAAGGAACAGCACCCTCTCATATTATCCTTCATTCACAGAATGTGGGGAACAAATGAAAAATAAGCCGGTCATTGATCTACATACCCATACGATTGCTTCGGGGCATGCCTTCGGCACGATTGAGGAAAATGCGCTGGCAGCGAAAGAGAAGAGGTTAAGCGGTCTGGGCATTTCCGACCATGCCCCTGGAGTAGATCCTCATACGAATCCTTTGAGCTTTGCAAAGCTGTGTAATGTGCCGCGTCAGCTGTACGGGATAAATATCTATTACGGCGTGGAGAACAATGTGACTAATGAAGGAACCATGACGCTTGATGAAAATCTTTTATCTGCTCTGGATTACTGCATAGTCGGAATACATGGAACCTGTTATGAACCAAAGGATGCCGTAACCAATACCGATAATCTCTTAAAATGCATGGCACATCCGAAAACGTTCTTTGTATCGCATCCGGATGACGGCTATTTCCCATTGGATTACGAAAGGCTGGTATTGGGGGCGAAGGAATATGGGGTAGCACTGGAAGTAAACAACTCCCATATCAGAAATCCCTGGCGCATGGGTACACTGGAGAATATCGATATCTATCTGAAGTTCTGTATGCAGTACAGAGTACCTATATTCATCGGATCGGACGCACATGAGCCTTGCAGGGTTGGTGACTTCGAGGCGGCAATCACTTTACTTGATACATTTGGATTTGAGGAAGATCTGATCATCAATAATGATGAAGAAAAGTTCAGACAGTTTATTGGTTTTAAAGATTAAGAAGGAGACTAACTATTAAAAGTCAATCATCAAAACAGCCAATAGAGAGATAAAACAAGAAAAGCAGCACAAAAAGAATCAGTATTTCATGATTCTGAAAAAATGAATTGTATTGAGAGAGAAAAGATGGCTACCTCATCTTATTCTCATCAAAGTCTGAATTATTCTTCTCTAAATAAAAGATGATGCGGACTAAGCGTTTAGCTACATGACTTAAGGCAACTGTATGAGGTTTACCTTCATTACGCTTTTTCAGGTAATACTCATACAGTTTAGGATTATGAATGAGAGAAGTTTCAGCAACATTCATAAGATACTGCCTTAAATAAGAAGAACCGTGTTTGACCATATGTCCTTTAAAGTCGGATTCACCGGATTGGCATCTTGAGGGATCAAGGCCTGCAAAAGCTAATAACTGATCAGGATTATTGAATCTACTGAAGTTACCGATTTCTGAATAAATGCCGGCAGCGGATATCATGCCGATGCCTGGGATGGAGTGGATGTGGCTGTTCACGATTCGATATTCTTCTAAGATCAGAGATTCAATATCAGAGATCTTAGAATCAAGTTCTTTGAAAAGCTCAAGATATAACCTCAACTCAAAGTTAAGGATCTTATCGTTATTCCCGATAGTATTTCTGGCCAGCATCTTCAGTTCAGAGAAGCGGGCGTAGGAAATAGTATTTCTGAGTTTCGATTTCATTTTATTATAGGAATCGATATTCATGTTGGCGATCTTATTGACAGAGCTATAATTCTCCAGAATATATAAGGCAGTAGAAGCCTTAAGATTACCATTAAAGAAAGGCTTGAATTCCGGGAAGATGAGGTCAAGGACATTGGTAAGTTTGACCAGTTGAAGGCTTCTTTCCTTAACCAAAGAATCTCTGGCTCTGCATAAAGACTTCAGATTCCTTATGTGGTAAGATTTTACTGGATAAGGCTTATAGTCAACAGTAGACAGATAAAGGGCAATGAGATGAGCGTCAATCTTATCAGTCTTAGTTCTTCTGAGGGTGGTAGCTTTGGAGAACCTGGAGATAAGAATTGGGTTGAATTCCATGAAGGAGAAGTTATTGTCTTCAAGGAAAATCTTGAGATTGGAACCATAATGTCCTGTAGCTTCAAGTCCTATCCTTTTTTCTTGGGAAGGATCAAGAGAGTTAAGGACATCACGGAGAGTGTTGAAGCCTGGCTGATCATTAGTGAATGAGAAGGAGTTTCTGATGATTTCACCATACTCATTCATAATGAAACAGTCATGCTTGAATTTGGCCAGATCAAGGCCGATGAAAT
>CAMOMM010000065.1 GCA_946619805.1 uncultured Bacillota bacterium
TCAGGGTGTAGCATCTCTTGCCGTCCTTATCAACTGTCTGACCGACAATTCGTCCCGGCAGCTTTCTGACCAGTTCATTCTTGGTGCACATGAAACCCAGATAAGGTCCGCCAAATGACATCGGCATGCCCAGCTGCTGACCTTCACCGACAACGATGTCAGCCCCCAGCTTACCAGGTGCTTCCAGTATGCCTAAAGCTGTCGGATTGGCAATTACCACCAGCTTTGCGCTGCCGATCTTCGCCTTGATCTTTGCCAGATCAGGAATATTGCCGAAGAAATCCGGATACTGTACAAAAACACCGGCAACATCTTCAGTAACTTCATATTCCGGTCCGACTTCTTCAATTACGGTATCGCCAGAGAACTGATGATAGGTCTTAATGACCTTACGGTATTCAGGATTGATGCTGCGGGATACCAGGATCTTATGATGCTTTCTGTCCACGCACATCATAACTGCTTCCGCGGCAGCCGTGGCACCGTCATAGACTGAGGCATTGGAAACATCCATGCCGGTCAGTTCACACATTTCACTCTGATATTCGAAGATGCCCTGCAGGATACCCTGGGATACTTCAGCCTGATAAGGAGTATAGGCAGTAACAAACTCATTACGGCTCACAATGTTCTTTACCACACTTGGAATGTAGTGCTTATAGCTACCGGCTCCTCTGAAAACATGCCGGAAAACATGGTTTTCCCCGGCCAGGGCAGCCATTTCACCGTAAGCTTCGAACTCTGTTTTTCCCTCAGGTATGCTTAACTGCGGTGTGCTTCTGACACCGGCCGCCCGGAACAGTTCCTCAAAGGAAGCATATCCCAGCTCATCAAGCATTTCCTGCTGTTCTTCGATGCTGTTTACGATGTACTTACTCATGCTCGCAGACTTCCTGATACTGCTGTGCGTCAAGAAGCTCAACACAATCGGTGACGTTTTCAACTCTGATCAGCCATGCTTCATATGGAGCATTGTTGAGGGCTTCAGTCCGTTCCACAATCTCTTTATTGATTTCCCGGACAGTTCCGCTGACTGGTGAATAGATGTCACTGACAGCCTTAACGCTTTCGATGTCGCCGAAGGCTTCTTCCTTAACGACTTCATCACCGACTTCAGGCAGGTTGATGAAGACAATGTCACCAAGTTCGCTCTGAGCGAAATCAGTAATGCCCACTTCCCATAAACCGTTGCCAAGATCCTTGACCCACTCATGAGTTGCTGTGTACTTTAATTCTTCTCTTACTTCCATGTTCTCTTACTCCTTATTTATTTCTCTTATAGAAAGGCAGGGCAGTCTTTTCAGCCTTGAGGTGTCTGCCTCTGACCTCGATTTCAAATTCATTTCCTTCTGCTGCTTCCGTGGATACAATTGCCATGGCTACAGCCTTGTTCAGTGTCGGTGAGAAAGTGCCGCTTGAGACAAAGCCGACTTCCTTACCGTCCGCAAATACCGGGCAGTGTTCTCTGGCTATTCCCTTGTCAGTGACGATCAGACCGATCCTCTTTCTTTCCGGAGCTTTTTCCAGTTCAGATCTGCCGATGAATTCCTTGTCAAACTTGATGAAGAAAGACAGATTGGATTCATTAGGCTTGATGGCATCACTTAATTCATGGCCATATAACGGCATGCCGGCTTCCAGACGCAGGGTATCTCTGGCACCTAATCCGCAAGGTTCAACACCCTTGTCCAGCAGTAACTGCCATAACGCGCAGACATCTTCATTGCGGCAATACAGTTCAAAGCCGTCTTCACCGGTATATCCGGTACGGCTTAACAGCACATTGATGCCCCCGATATCAACATTTTCCCTGAAGGAATAGTTTCTGGCCGGGATGTCATCAGTAAACTGTGAGATAATGCCGACTGCTTCAGGACCCTGTAAGGCGATCTGTGATACCTCATCCGAGATGTTTCTGAATTCAGCTTCTCCAAACAGATGCTCTTTCATCCACTGATAGTCCTTCTCACAGTTGGAGGCATTGACAACTATCAGATAGTCTTCATCCTTCTTCTTATATACCAGCAGGTCATCAACCGTGGTTCCATCCGGATAGCACATGATACCGTATCTGGCATAACCGTCCTTAAGACTGTTATAGTTATTGGTCAGAAGATTATTGAGGTTAGCCAGCGCATCTTTGCCCTTTAAAGTGAATTCACCCATGTGGGATACATCAAACATTCCCACATGTTCTCTGACCTGTTTATGTTCATGAATGATCCCCTTGGGATACTGTACCGGCAGCAGATAGCCCGCAAATGGAACGATCTTACCCCCGCATTTCTCATGCATTTCATAAAGTGCTGTCTTTTTTTCCATAATTGTTCTCTCCTAATATGTCTGTTTCTTTATGCCAAGATATATTCTGTTAAGATCTTCGTTATATTCTTCACCGAAGAGCTTTATGACCCTGTTTCTGAAGCTTACATCGTCAATGTGCAGTCCTCTGAACAGTTCCTTGATCCTGCCGTCCAGTTCCACATCCATGGCATCCGTAAAGGCATCTACCCGGGTAATGGTTCCGTTGTCGACGTCAAAGTAGAACTGTGCTTCACCGAAGGAATAGTAATCATGCACGATGATGGTGTAATTGGCAATGGTGCTGTAGAGGAACTTATATGAATGATACTTTTCCAGCAGTTCCTCACTTACCACCGGTACCGGGATCTCCGTGATCGGACCGTAATTCTTCTCAACTGATCTTATCAGAGCTTCCTGCAGCTGACTCAAGGTGATCTCCGGAGCGAAATCCGTCAGGTTGGCTACACGGCTTCTGACTGAATCCACCCCTTTGGCCTGGATCTTCTTGCTGGAAACGTTAAGATATCTGGCGACCTTGTCCTTGTCGACATTCCACATCACGGTACCGTGATGCAGACAGTGTTCTCTTTCGGCCTGATAGGCATTACCGGACACCTTGTATCCGGCAATTTCAATGTCGTTGCGCCCGCTGACTTCAGCCGGCAGGCCCAGACTTCTTAAGGCTTCCGCAATGACCTGTGACTGTTTCTGAATGTCAAAACTATCCAGGTACATCAAGAAGGTATAGTTCTGGTTTCCCAGATCGTGGAATACCGCACCACCGCCGCTGCTTCTTCTCGCCAGGTAGCAGTGGTCCTGCTCCATCAGATTCAGATTGCACTCCTTGTGGGAGTTCTGATTCTTGCCGATGACCACGGTATTCTGATTCTGCCAGAGGTAAAAGACGAGGCTGTTGACCGGAAGAGTACGGAAAAGCTGCTCTTCCAGAGCCAGGTTGTAATATGGATTGATGCTTTCGCTTCTGACCAGATATACCTTTTCTATCATTTCATTAATTCCTCAGGATAAAATACCCTTTCGTCCTGTTCATTGATGTCCATTAATGATCCGACGACCGTAGATACTTCCGAGAGTTCTCGTAAGCCACCGTCACTCATGGCCATCCAGATGCTGTCACTTTCATTGTAACCCTGATAAGGCAGGTATGGGATCTGACGCTGATGGTCCTTGATCACATAGTAGCGCGGATCCAGTCCCTTTCTTAAGCAGGTTTCAATAAGTTCGTTTTCATGTTCACTGTTAGTATATTCAAACAGGTGCCTGTCCATTATTCTGACAGCCAGATCCTGTAAGACTTTATCGCTGCTGTTTCTCATCAGATTGAAGCTGTAGGAACAGGTTTCATCATCCAGCAGGAAGAATTCATCATTGCTGAGCCACTGCTTTTCCAGTAATGCCCTGTACATCGGATATTCATCCGCAATACCCGGATCCATTTCATATAGATCCTTCAGCCTTAAAAACAGTGACTTCAGAATGGAGTCAAAACTCCTTGAATTGGGGTGGAAATACACCTGCCAGTACATGTGATAACGGGCCATGATGTAGTTTTCCACCGTATATATGCTGGACTGTTTCAGGGCCAGAACATTGTTTCTGACTCTCATTGTTCTTAAGATCCTGTCCAGATCCACTCTCCCATAGGCTGTACCGGTGAAATAGGAATCCCTTAACAGATAGTCCAGTCTGTCGGCATCAAGCTGTGAGCTGATTATCTGCGACAGTATCGTATTGGGATGAGTATGTCTGATAATGGCAGCTACTTCATCCGCAAAGGCTTTATCGACTTCATCAAGCACATTTCTGATCTCACTTGGTCCTTTTATTATGCGGATAGTGTAATCCTCATGAGAACAGCTCATGATGGCCTCAAAGGAATGTGAGAACGGGAAATGGCCGACATCGTGCAGCAGGGCTGCTGCCTGAACCCGCAGTTTTTCCCTCTCATTCAGAGTTTCCCTGAGATCATCAACTTCTTCCAGCATTCTTCTGGCTATTTCATAAACACCGAGAGAATGCAGCATCCTGGTGTGTGTTCCACTTGGAAAAACGACAGGTGTAGATCCCAACTGTCTTATCCTTCTTAATCTCTGGAATTCTCTGGTATTTATCAGATCCCAGATCAGCTGCTCACTGATGTGAATGTAGCCGTGAATAGGATCCCTGATGACTCGTTTTTCCATTACTGTCTTTCCTGTCTAATTCAGATCTCTGGTGGCAACAATGTCAATGCCGCTGCCGGCTACATTGCGGTAAACAACTTCGCCGCATTTTACCGGAGCCTTGACCTCTATGCCATTCAGTTCTTCCATTGCCCTGAAGAGATCCTTCTTAGGGATCGGTGAGGCACTTTTCACCGGCAGAGAATGATGGATCCCATCCGTCAGTCTGACCGTTGTTGTCAGGGTTCTGGTTGGATTGATGAGTTCATTGCGTCCGTATTCTGCTCCGACATTGCAGCTGTTGCCGGTAACCTTGTAGTCGTTTTCTTCGTCAACTTTCAGATGACATCCTCTGGGACATCCGATGCATATTAACTCTTTCATTTTTCTTCAATTGAAACCCTGAGGTTTCCCTTTCCCTTTTCAAGCAGTACTCTCGGTACTGTGATCTTTTCCATTGTTCCCGGAATGATGTACTGACGGTTGAACTTAGCCAGTACGGTTCCTTCGCTGTCCTTTACATAAATGGTAGCCGGCCCGAACACCTTTCTGACTCTGAAGAAGAAATCGTATCTGTCCTTATCCAGAGGCAGATGAATGTGCTGAGGCACGGTATAGCCGATCATCTCGTAGGTAGATACTTCAAGAGTGTCTTCACATTTGCGGCCCTTGAGATATTCACAGACACCGACAGCGGCCTTTTCAGCTTCCATTGCGACGTTGTCAGCCAGGTCATGTACATGTACGACATTACCGCAGGCAAAGATACCTTCCACACTGGTCTCCATGTTTTCGTAAACAACAGGTCCCTTTGTTCTCTTGTCCAGTTCAATGCCGGCAACCTTGCTGAGCTCGTTTTCCGGGATCAGGCCGATTGACAGCAGCACGGTATCACAGTCAAATTCCATTTCAGTGCCCTTTATCGGCTGGAATCTTTCATCTACCCTGGCAATGGTGACCTTTTCAACCCTGTTTTTACCTTCGATCTTAGTGATGGTATGAGACAGGTATAAAGGTATGTCAAAGTCATTGAGACACTGGACAATATTACGCGGCAATCCGCCTGAATAAGGGTTGATCTCCACGCATGCCAGTACCTTGGCTCCTTCCAGAGTCATTCTTCTGGCCATGATCAGGCCAATGTCTCCGCTTCCCAGAATGACTACTCTCTTGCCGACCATGTAGCCGTCAATGTTGATATATCTCTGGGCTGCACCGGCGGTAAATACACCGGCTGCTCTTGAACCCGGGGTCGCGATAGCCCCGCGGCTTCTTTCACGGCAGCCCATTGCCAGTATGATGGCCTTAGTCTGCAGTTTATGGTAACCGTCCTTGTTGATCACGGTTACTTCCCTGTTCTTATTGATTTCCAATACCATCGTATCCAGCATTACTTCAACTCTGGTATCCTTCAGCATTTCAATGTATCTGTGAGCGAATTCCGGACCGCTGAGTTCTTCCTTGAAGATGCCCAGACCGAATCCGGTATGAATGCACTGATTCAGTATGCCGCCAAGCCGGTTATCTCTTTCAATGATCAGGATCTTTTCCAGACCTTCCTTATAACACCTGTTTGCCGCCGCAAGTCCAGCCGGACCGCCGCCGATAATAATTACATCATACATCGTGCTTCACCTTCAGTTCCCTTACCAAGATATTTGTACCCCGCTGATCCTGCAGGACATCGAGTGGTGATATTCCTTTTTCTCTGA
>CAMOMM010000066.1 GCA_946619805.1 uncultured Bacillota bacterium
TTCCGATTATCTTACCAAGCCAGGCTGAATATACCTGTTCAAGATAGGTTCTGTAATTATTCGCTGTCAGTTTCATGGTCTAAAGCTTATACAGAGCCGTATATTTCTCTGTCAGATAGTCAATGTAGTACTGCGGATCAAAATCCTCACCGGTTGCGATCTTTATCTGCTGTTGCGGCAGATAATAGCCGCCGTATTTATGAATATGTTCCTTCAGCCATTCCTTGATCTTTCCAAATTCGTTATTGCTCATGCAGGCTTCGATATCAAGATCCTTTCTCATGGCATGGATGAACTGAGCAGCATATCCTGAGCCTAAGGCATAAGTCGGGAAATAACCGAAACTGCCACCTGACCAGTGAACATCCTGCAGGATTCCTTCAGAAGCACAGGATGGTCTTATGCCCAGATATTCTTCATACTTGCTGTTCCAGATGTTTTCCAGATCATTGACATCAATACTGCCGTCAAAGATTCCCTTTTCAATTTCATAGCGGATCAGAATGTGCAGTGGATAAGTCAGCTCATCAGCTTCCGTTCTGATCAGTGAGCATACTGAGGCACTGGCGGCATCAATGAACTGCTGCTGGCTGATATCTCTCAACTGTTCCGGGAACAGTTTTACCATTTCCGGATAAAGGTTATCCCAGAAAGCGGAATTGCGTCCCAGATAGTTCTCCATCAGACGGGATTGTGATTCATGCATGCCGGAACTCATATTGTCAAACACATAGGTTTCCGCCAGTTCATCCGCAACCTGATAGTTATAGGTTGCATGTCCTGTTTCATGAATGACCGAGAAGATGGAACTGAGAAGATTGTCTTCATAGTAATGTGTCGTAACCCTGTCGTCATATTTTGACAGCGAGGAAGTAAACGGATGCTCGGTTTCTCCCAATACACCTGCATCCCAGTCAAACTGCATGTAGTCCATGATCTTTCTCATCATCTTACGCTGCAAATCAGCCGGATAGAATCTGCCGGTAAATGAGGTATCTATCTGCGGTGCAGCTGAGACCTTTTTAATCAACGGTACCAGCTTTTCTCTGATCAGATCAAAGAATCTGTCATATTTCTCCACTGTCATTCCCGGTTCATAGTCGGAAAGATATACATCATATCCCTTCAGCTCTTCCTTGCGGTACTGCAGCATCTTCTTGCTGAGATCGATGATCTTCAGCAGATAAGGTTCAAACATCTTGTAGTCATTGGCATTCTTGGCCTTTTTCCAGACCACATTGGAATTCATTAGCAGTTCATTGTATTCAACATAGAGATCCTTTGGAATATAGCGGAAAGACTCCAGATCCTTAAGTTCCCACTTAAGAATCTGCCTGTTCTGCTCAGATAGATCTTCCCTGTTATAAAGCGTTTCCCTTAATTCAATAAACTTCGGATCAGTCTCCATGTCAAAGACTTCACCTTCCAGGTAAGCCATTCTTTCATTGCGGTACTGCCGTCCCTTTTCCGGGGCGATGGTGTCACTGTCATAGAAAGTGGTGCCCAGTACCAAACGATAAGCAGAGATTTTGAATCTCTGCTCTTCATATTGTTTCCATAATTCTTCAGTTGTCATATTATCTATCCTCCGCTGCGGCTGTAATGCGCGGTACGATCTGCAGTTTTCTTGACATGACCTTCGGAAGGAACATGTATCCGTCTACATTGATGGATATGTCCTCGAAGGCATATTCCACGATCACTTCATCCTCTCCCTTAAACAGCAGGTATGATCCTGTTCCGTCTATCAGGGAGAAGACCATGATCACGATATTCAGATTATTGTTTCTGGAGAAATCATCCAGCAGTCTGTTCATCTTGTCTCTGATGCCGACAATGGCTTCAAAGCTCTCAATATTGTTCTGACCGATGGCAATATTCTTCTTGCCGATCTTGAATCTCTTAAGGTCGTGATGCAGAATGGATTCCATGGTCTTATTCTTCAGGCTGGCTCCCGCTCTTAAGATGGCCGGTCCCAGTTCCTCTATGTCCAGATGAGCCTTCCGGGCCATCTTCCTGCATTGGTCAATATCCTTCTGCGTACAGGTCACTGAACGGAAATTTACGGTATCGGAGATGATGGCACAGCACAGTAAGCCTGCCAGATCATCCGGTATCTCAACACCCTTTTCCTCAAATATCTCCGTAATGATGGTGGCACAGCTGCCGGTCATTTCATTGCGGAAGAATACCGGGGAAGCCGTCTTGATGCCGCCAATGCGATGATGGTCAACGATTTCCAGAATGTTGGCCTGATCGGCTCCATCCAGACTCTGATTGAATTCATTGTGGTCAACCAGGATCAGATTACGGTTGGTATGTTTTAAAACGTGGAAACGTGACAGCAAGCCGATGACATGCCCATGGCGGTCAATGACCGGATAGGCACGGAAACGTGACTTGTTGATCTTGATCTTGACTTCATCAACATAGTCATCAAAGTTGAAAGTTGTTATTTCACTGGCCGGGGTCATTACCAGACTGATAGGTATGGCCAGGTCAATGTCACGGGAAATACGGTAAATACTGCGGTTGGAGAGCAGCAGTGAACAGCCTTTCTGATGGCACAGTTCGGCAATTGATTCATCATAGAAGTCTCCGGCAATGATCAGAACTCTGGCGCCCTGTTCAATGGCCTGACGTTGTCTTTCAACATTATCGGAAACAATGCACAGACGGTCCTCACAGTTGAAATGCTGACCGGAAACAACATAGATCTGGCCGTTGGAACTGTTGCCGCAGTCAACAATGATCTCACCCTTGATCACTTTGGCAATACTGGCCAGAGGAGTCTTCTGTAACAGAATGTTTTTCTTGTCCAGATCATAGACTATTAATGAGGTAATGTCAGCCAGAGTAGCCATACCGACCAGCTGACGCTTTTCATCAGCGACGATGACGGATTTCTTGTGCTCTTCCCTCATTATGTCCAGGATCTCCTTGAACATCTTGTCTTTGTCAACCAGTACTACATCGTCAAAGTCAATATCCCTGACTCTGGTCTTGATGTCACTGGCCAGTGGCGGAGCAAACTCATTGAACATGGACAGAATGAATTCTGTTTCCGAGTTGATTTCCCCTGCTCTGACGGCAATGGCATCGTAGCCCAGCTGCTGTTTCAGATAGGCATATGCCATGGCTGAAATGATGGCGTCCGAATCAGGGTTCTTATGTCCTGTAACGTATATTGTGTCTTTTGCCATAATCTGTTCTCCTGTAATAATTATAACTTGTTTTGTTTTCTTGTGACACCCCGATATTTGACAGGATGGATAATGGGAGTGCAATTGCTCCTCAATTAACCTATAATATAAGAAGAGGTACTCAACATGACAGAAATGAATAAGGAACTGTTTCTGAATGAAACAGCTGATTTCTCCCAATACAATGACGTTGTATTTCAGATAAGTGCTCTGGCAAAGAAAGACCGGATGGTTAACGGTGATCTTACCGTCAATGCCACCATTGGCTCCCTTTATACCGAAGACGGCAGGATTCTGGTTTTTCATACCGTCTATGACAGTTTCCGGAAGGTTCCGGATTCTGTAAAAGCCAGCTATGCCAGCGATCTGGCCGGCAATCCGGATTTCCGTGAAGAGATCTTCAAGTGGATCAACCGCAACAATAATATTGAACTGCCTCATGCCGTTCTGGCGGCACCGGGTGGCACCGGGGCTCTGTTTCTGATGTTTTCCAGCTGTCTGGAGGCCGGACAGACGGTTCTGATCCCGGATATCTACTGGGGATCATATAATCTGATGGTAAGCAAGCACCGACTGAAAAGCGAAAAATACCACATCACCGAAAACAATCAGGTTTCCATAAATGACTTAATGAAAAAGGCTGCCCGGATCATGGAAGCCCAGGGTAAGATCATGGTGGTCATAAATGACCC
Source organism: uncultured Bacillota bacterium (assembly GCA_946619805.1). GTDB lineage: Bacteria > Bacillota_I > Bacilli_A > Erysipelotrichales > Erysipelotrichaceae > RUG521. The sequence continues at coordinate 3,896 of CAMOMM010000066.1, forward strand.
ATGCCATAACCCTACCGGCATTTCCCTTGGCAAGGAAAAATGGCAGAAGCTGATCAATTTCTTCAATGAACTGTCTGAAAAAGGACCGGTAATTGTCGTAAATGATACCGCCTACCTCGACTTTGCCCACGATCCTGAACATATTACCGATTACATGGAATGCTTCAATGACATAAGTGACAATGTATTGATTTCCTTAGCCTACAGCTGTTCCAAGGCCTTTACCGCCTACGGTGTCAGATTAGGTGCCAACATCATTCTGGCCAAGGATGCTCAAAGAGTTGCCAACGTGGAAAATGCCCTGAAGAGAACTTTAAGAGGCACCTGGAGCAATGCCAATAACGGCTTTATGCACTGTGTGGTCGATGTATTGAAAAACCACAAGGAAGAATATCTCAGAGAAAGAGACCAGGCCGTTGCCATGCTGCAGAAGCGTGCTGACATCGTCGTTAATGAAGCAAAGCAGTGCGGACTGCCGCTGTATCCGTACCATGAAGGTTTCTTCATCACCATCCCTATCGATGATGCTGAACTGCTTGACAGATACCATAAGGCTCTGATGGCTCACCACATCTATACCGTTAAATTCCAGAAAGGCATCCGTATCGCCATCTGCGGCTTACCGCAGAGCAAATGCTGCGGGCTGGCCGCAAGGATGCAAGACATCTACAAGGAGATAACCGCATGATAAAAGTTGCCCTGATGTATGACTTTGATAAGACCCTTTGTACCAGAAACATGCAGGAATATGACCTGTTGCCGGAATTAGGAGTCCGGCCGGAAGTATTCTGGAAGGAAGTAGCTGATCTGAGCCGTAAGGAAAACATGGAATCAACCCTGGCCTACATGTATCTTCTGCTGCAGAAATCCCGTGACAGAGGCTTTTATGTCAAAAGAGAAAACTTCCAGGCTCTGGGTAAAATGATCGAGTATTATCCCGGGGTCAGAGAGTACTTCGGAAGAATAAATGAATATGGCAGTCAGAGAGGTGTGGAGATACAGCATTTCATCATCTCTTCCGGAACCAAGGAGATCCTGGAAGGCTGCGATATCTATGACGAGTTTACCAGAGTGTATGCCTGTGAATTCCATTATGACGACAAGGGCAACGCTGACTGGCCGGCCATCGCTATAAACTATACTTCCAAGACCCAGTTCATCTTCCGCATCAACAAAAACGCCCTGGAGATGTATGAGGACAAGAAAGTAAATGCCTATCTCGACCGCAGCCAGCGCGATGTGCCTTTTACAAACATGGTATATATGGGGGATGGCATGACTGATGTCCCATGCATGAAGATCGTCAGGGACAACGGCGGTCATTCCATCTGTGTCTATGATGATGACAAAACCGTTGCCGAGGACCTGCTCAACCATGGCCGTGTCAACTTTGCCAAAAAAGCTGATTACCGCGAAAACAGTCCGCTCGACATTACCATCAAGGCCATTATTGACAAGATCGTTCAGGAGGAAAATCTCCGCAAAATCCAGAAAGAGTTCTACGAGTAAAAAGATCCCGGCCGGGATCTTTCTTATGCAAAAAAAACCGTCATGCAGACGGTATTTTCCATTTAGTCCTTAAAGGTTACCTTCCCGGCCCATTCCAAGAACATTGATTCATATTTCTTGACGTCAGTGTTATCACAGATGAAGTTGACCAGCCAGAATCCGTCATTGGTCTGGTAAATGCCGACCATGCTGTAGTAGCTCTTGCCATCCTGCTGATCTTCATAGCTGAAGACATTATATGTACCGTAACTGCGGTCCAGTAACAGTTTGTCTTCCTCCTTGGTAAAGTATCCGGTGAATTCATCAAGGGTGATGTCGGAAATGTTGTGTTCATCCAGGAATGCCTGATCTGCATGGGAACACATTATATAAGCATCATTGGTGGTCAGGACATATTCATAATCCTCGTCGTCTGTTTTCTCTTCAAAACCTTCTGGCAAGGTCAGAGTAATGGTGCCGTCCGTATACTGTTTAAGCCGTTTCTTGCACCCGCAAAAAGGAAATATCAGCAGCATGACTGCCAGTAAAACCATGATTTTCTTCATTTATATCCTCCGAAAAAGTATATTCACATTAAGACAATATTTATTATAGCTTCTTTCGCTGTCCAACACAAACAGAAAATCAATTCTTGAAAAAAGAAATGGCGGTTGCTATAATGTATGCACATGCGCATGTGGCGAAACTGGCAGACGCACCAGACTTAGGATCTGGCGGGCAACCGTGGGGGTTCGAGGCCCCTCATGCGCACCATTACAA
>CAMOMM010000067.1 GCA_946619805.1 uncultured Bacillota bacterium
ACCCGTTATGGCTGATCGCCTGCACTGATTCCTATATCCGTGAAACCGGTGACTGGGGCATTCTCGATGAAATGGTCGATTTCGACAACAACCCTGACCTGGCAGCTCCATTAATGGAACACCTGCACCGCAGTTTCAACTATACTCTGAACAATCTCGGTCCAAACAAGCTTCCGCTTATCGGCAGAGCTGACTGGAACGACTGTCTGAACCTCAACTGCTTCTCCGAACATCCGGGTGAATCCTTCCAGATCACCGGACCATCTGAAGGACCGGTTGCCGAATCTGTCTTCATTGCCGGCATGTTTGTCAAGTATGGCCGTGAATACGGCAACATCCTGAAGCATCAGGGTAAAACTGAAGAAGCTGAAAAAGCCTATGAAGCGGTAAACAGAATGAGCGAAACCATTCTGGATAAGGGTTGGGATGGCGAATGGTTCATCCGCGCCTATGATGCCTTCGGTAAGAAGGTCGGCTCCGCTGAATGCGATGAAGGACAGATCTTCATTGAACCGCAGGGCATGTGCATCATGGCCGGGGTCGGTGTAAAAACCGGTGAAGCTCAGAAAGCCCTGGATTCCGTTAAGGAAAGACTCGATACCAGATTCGGCATCGTTCTGCAGAATCCTGCCTATACAACCTACAGACTTAACCTCGGCGAAATCTCCTCATATCCTCCGGGATACAAGGAAAATGCCGGTATCTTCTGCCACAACAACCCATGGATCATCTTTGCGGAAACGATCATGGGCCATGGTGACAGAGCCTTTGAACTCTACAAGAAGACCTGTCCGGCTTTCCTGGAAGAAATTTCCGAGATTCACCGCACTGAACCGTATGTCTACTGCCAGATGGTAGCCGGCAAGGATGCCCCTACCTTCGGTGAAGGCAAGAACTCCTGGCTGACCGGTACGGCTGCCTGGACCTTCACCGTACTTACGGAAGGTATCCTGGGAATTCAGCCTGACTACGACGGATTGAGAATAGATCCTTGCATCCCGCATACCGTCAGAGAATTCAAGGTAAACAGACTGTTCAGGAACACTGTCTATCACATCACCGTAAAGAATCCGGACGGGGTCGAAAAAGGAATCAGATCAATCAGAGTCAACGGACAGGAAATCGGCACAGGCACTGTACCGGTAATAAATGCCCGGGAAGCTGAAGTTGAAGTATTAATGGGTTAAGAGACGGTCACGATCGTCTCTTTCTGAAAAGGAGAAACTATGAACTTTACTGTAGAAACCGCCAGAAGCGAACAGCTTAAAGCTTCTGATTACGCCGAAGAAGTATTCAACGGCAGAATATCAGGATATACGGATGCTCTGTTTACCGGCGCCGACAGAAAACATGTTCTGGCCGTTACCGGGCTTCCTTTCAGTGTGCCCATTGCCAACCGGCTGATGAATGATGAGCTGTTCTATCCGTTACTGCAAAATGATGACAATGATCTTCTGCTGTCATTAAGGGGCAACATTACTCTCTATAAAAACGAGGAAAGCATTCCTCTTTCTGCAGAAATAACGGATAGGATCAGGGAAATCTATGACAATACCGTGGCAGCAGCCGGAGTCCTGAATGAAAACGGCGATCTGATCATCGATCTGAAAGCACCGCTGATCGGTACCCACTATACAGTAAACCTGTTATTGGGTAACCGCGAAGGATATTCCGATCCTCTGCAGACCACTCCGAAAAGTGTCCTGGACCGTTTCGGCAGAGGTTCATTCCGTGCAAGTCAGGAAAAACAGGTTCTTGCCACCAAATACGAACTCAATCCTGACATCAACGGCGAAACTGCCAACCGTCAGTTCTACATTACGGAAAACGGCAGACAGATATTCTATTCACTCGATGTAAACAATAATGTTAAAAACGCCTATTGCGTTCATCACAACAATTATTCTGAAATATACTATGTAACTGAATGCGGTCTGGAAATTAAGAGAACCATCTTCATTCTCCCTCAGGAGACCGACTTCCCTACCGCTGTTGAAGCCCAGAGAATTCAGATCAGAAACCTCAGTGATCATGACCGTCAGCTCCGTGTGGTAGTCACCGGAATGTTCGGCATTACCGATCCGGGCACCCTTACCAGTCACATTGTCTATGCCAATGTCGTGGTCGAAAGTGAAACCTACCGCATAAACAGTAAACCGGTAGCCGTTACCGCTCATCATAAACCTAAAGCCTGCAACGGTGAAAAGCGCTTTGCCATGCTGCTTTCGGAAGGTGAAACCATGGATGAGTTCACCAGCAACGTCAATGAATTCATCGGTTCCGGCAGCTATGACAGACCGGAGAATCTGTTAAGACTTTCCAACAGTTACAGCCGCCGCGGAGCCTGTTTCTTCGCAATGGCCAAGACAGTAGACATTCCTGTTCAGGATACCGTCTGCCTTGATGAATTTGTCGGCATGTCAGAAGACAGAGAAGATGTCAGAGAACAGTTCGACACTCAGTTATACAATCTTTACAACAGGTACAGTGATCCTCAACAGCTGTCATTGACTCTGCAGAAGGTCAGAAACAGCACCAATCTGTACAATTCATATTTAACAGTCAATACCGGTGATCAGGACCTGGATTCCTATCTTTCCAACAATCTCCCTTTCCAGGTCCTGTATCAGACGTACATATCACGTTCATTCGCCTGGACCCAGAAATCATACCGTGAAACGGGATTCCGTGAGATTCAGGACATCTTTGCCTCCATGTATTATCTCCATGGCTGCGGCAAGGATCAGCTGATCAGGGAACTGCTTTCTTCCTGGATCGTCAATGTCTTTGAACTCGGTTATGCCTATCATAACTTTACGACCAGAGGCAAGGAACCGGGAATGTGTTCCGATGATGCCTTATGGCTTGTTCAGGCAGTCGGACGCTACATCAGGCTTACCGGAGACACTGACTTCCTGTTACAGGAGTTTAAAGTCGCCGGCAGCAGTGACAGCCGTAAGCTCATTGATACCCTCAATGCCATTATTGTCTATTCCGGACAGATATCCGTAGGCAGACATCATCTGCCGTTACTTGATACTGCTGACTGGAATGATACCCTGCGTCTTGATAAGACTGTGTATCTGGGCCCGGAAAAGGAAAGAAAATATCTGGCTCAGCTGAAAGAAAAAGGCCAGCCATTCGGCTCACCTTTTGAAAACAGTCAGAGTGAAAGCGTCATGAATGCCTTCCTGCTGGTCATTGCAGCCGGTGAAGTGAGATATCTCTCCGATCTGCTTGGTTATGAAGACTGTTACGAAACAGCCTGCCGGATCGAAAACGATACTGTTGACAACATCCGCAATTATTGCTGGAAGAACAACTACTATGCCAGATGCCTGATCAATGATGACCGCATCTACCGTTATCTGGGATCCAGCGGAGATGACCTTTCAGATGACCCTGAAATCGATGGCACCTATTATCTGAATTCCTTCAGCTGGGCCTTACTGTCACAGGTAGCCAGTGAAGAGGAGATCTCTTCCATGCTGGATGTCATTGACAGATATCTTAAGACTGATGCCGGTCTGAAACTGTGCACTCCGGTCAATTACGACCTGCTGGGAGTTGTGACAGGTACATCATTCTATTTCCCTGGCGACAGGGAAAACGGCGGTGTCTTCAAGCACGCTGCCATGATGGCAACAGTCGCTTCCCTGAAGGCTGCCAAGACTGTGAGCGATCCTGCACTGTCTGAAAGACTCAGAAACCTGGCCTTCTTCATGATCAACAAGACCCTGCCGTTTAAGACCATGGATGACCCGTTTGTTCTTAAGGGCAATCCGCGTTTCTGTACCCAGTACAACAACTCGGAAACAGGTGAAAACATCGGTCCTATCCTTTCCGGCACCGCTTCCTGGCTGACACTAGCCCTGTATGAAGTATGCGGTCTGGATATTGAACAGGATATGATCCATCTTGATCCGATCGTCAACAGGCCTCATTTCAGCTATACAGTTAACATCAACAATACCGTATTGCAGGTAGATATTGATGCAACAGAAAATTACCGCGTAAATGACTCTTCTGAGTTCCATCTGGATGGCATTCCTGTCTCCTCCTCTTTCACTTTGCCGGAAGATGGAATGACTCATGAAATAAGAGTTATTCTCTGATAAAAATAACTGTAGATATCTACAGTTATTTTTCTTTTTACAGTATTTCGTCTACTGTCAGCACCATCTTCATCAGAAGCTTGATGCCTTCAATATATTCATCAATGCAGATGTATTCATCAGGCTGATGGGCTGAACCGTGTCCGCCAGGCAGTTCAGGTCTGACTGTTTCTTCTTTCCTTAAGACAATTCCGGTTGCAAAGGCTCTCGGTAAGGCACCGGCATAGGTTCCGCCCTTGCCGATGAGGATCTGCTTTTCCGTGTCACCTGTTTCATCAACATAGACTTTCTTGATGGCCTGAATGACCGGTCCGTTGACATCGAGAGCATAGCCGTTGCTTCTTTCAACGATTTCAACTGAGAAGTCATTCTCTTTACACTTGGCAGTGATGTTGGCTACCAGACGGTCATTGCTGTCAGTAACAGCTCTGCGGCAGTCGTTCAGCAGGCTTACCTTTCCGTCTTCAAATCTTAGAACGGTTCCTGATGATACCGTCTGTCCGGAAATTTCATCGATGCAGTCAATGCCCAGGAAGCTTCCATAGTAGTCAGCATTGATGTTATTCAGGAATTCAATTATCTTTCTGTCTTCTTCCTTAAGTCCAGGAAGCTTTATTAATGCATCAGTCAAAACATAGATGGCATTGAGACCCCTTTCCGGTCCAGCTGCATGGGTGGTCACACCGTGGGCAGTTATTTCAATGCCCTTTTCTGTTTCCACAACATCAAAGCCTTCAGGCAGCTTGCTGTAATCAATCGCCGTTCCCATCTTCAGGATGCAGACAGCCTTGTTTGGAACGATGTTGAAGGCCGTTCCGGAATTCATCCAGACAAAGTCATCAGATAAAGGCTTATTGGAAGTTACGGCATATCTGACACGTCCAAACTCACCGCCGACACCAGGGAATCCGGCATCAGGAACAAATGTGAACTCCGGTGATTCATAATGCTCAGTGAAGTATTCCATATCTCCCATGCCTACTTCTTCGTTGGTACCCAGCATCAGGATCAGATTGTGCTTCAGATCAGCCTTGGCTTCACGCATGGCCTTCATGATATATAAACCGCCAATGACGGCGCTCTTGTTGTCACCGACACCGCGTCCGAACAGGAAACCGTTGACTACCTTAGGTTCATAAGGCTTGGTTACCGTCCAGTCTTCACCGGCCGGTACAACGTCAGTATGTCCCAGCATGCCGATGTTCTTTTCCCTGCCCAGATCATATTTGATCTCACCAACATAGTATTCATAGTTATGAGTCTTAAATCCTTCAGCTTCACCCTTAGCCAGCATATGATCAATGACCTTGCGGCAACCAGGGCCAAATGGCTTAACCGGATCACCTTCCAGTGACACACTTTCAATGCTGCTGACAGCAATAAGATCGTTTACGATATTATCTCTGTTTGCATCAATGTAACTGTTAAGCTTTTCGATAAGTTTTTCATTCATAAGTACAGCCTCCTTTTTCTATTTATCTTATAACAGGGTGACAACTTCTTCCAGTATGACGCTCATATGCCAGTCAACAAAACCGCAATCCCTGCCGCGGTATTTCCCTGCTGCTCTGCTTTATAACCCCAGGGGTATCAGAGATTCCATCAGAAGAAAAACCTGTATAATGTACGTCATAAAAAAGTTTTACTATTCAGCAGTAATCTTTTCAAGATCTACTGACACTTCAAAATAATGAAAACGGCGTCCATATCGAACGTCGTTTTCAACATTAT
>CAMOMM010000068.1 GCA_946619805.1 uncultured Bacillota bacterium
AGACTGAAGCAGAATGAAGCTCTCAGCTATACGACCATCGTATGCTCAAGTGCTTCCGAACTGGCATCACTGCAGTACATTGCACCTTATGCCGGCTGTGCCATCGGTGAATACTGGATGGAAAAGGGTGAAGACGTGCTGATCGTCTACGATGATCTCAGCAAGCATGCCATCGCCTACCGTACGCTTTCCTTACTGCTAAGGAGACCTCCGGGAAGAGAAGCTTATCCCGGTGATGTCTTCTATCTGCATTCACGCTTACTGGAAAGAAGCGCCAAGCTGTCAGCAGCGAAAGGCGGGGGCAGTCTGACTGCTCTGCCTATCGTTGAAACTCTGGCAGGAGACATCAGCGCTTATATACCAACCAATGTAATTTCCATCACTGACGGTCAGATCTTCTTGCAGACCGAGCTGTTTAACAGCGGCTTCAGACCGGCAGTAGATTCAGGATTATCCGTCAGCCGTGTCGGCAGTGCCGCTCAGAGCAAGGCCATGAAGAAGGTTTCGGGTTCTCTGAAACTGGATCTGGCTCAGTACCATGAAGTACTTGATTTTGCTCAGTTCGGCAGTGACCTGGATGCTGCAACCCAGAAGACCATTGCCCATGGCAAAAGACTGATGGCACTGTTAAAACAGCCTCAGTATTCACCGGTTTCAACCGTTGACCAGGTTCTGTTACTGCTGGCAGCCCAGAGAGGCTACATGGATAACATTGATCCTGAAAGCGTAGCCCGGTTTGAAAAGATGATGCTTGACTATGTGCATACTTCACATGGTACGGCGGTCAGAAAACTGAGCGACGGTATGGTTCTTGACAACAGGCTGGCTGACGAACTGGAAGAAGCTATTGACGAAGCCAATACGGCCTTCGTTTCGGGTGGTTATTATGGCCGGGCAAATCAGTAATCTGCGCCGACAGCTGAAAAGCGTCAAGGCTACCCAGAAGATCACCAATGCGATGGCTCTGGTTTCAACTGCCAAACTGCAGAAGCAGAGAAGCAGAATGGTTGAAAACAACAATTATTCCAACAGATACTATGGACTGGTGCTGCGTGCCATGTCGGCACCGCGCCCGAAAGTGGAAACAAATCCGTATGTTGTTGAAAACGACGCTCACAACCGGCTCCACGTAGTCATAACCAGTAACTCGGGACTATGCGGCGGTTACAACATGGAACTGCTGAAATATGTGGAGAAGACCATAAAAAAGGAAGACCCGATCTTTGCGATCGGGGAATTCGGTATTGAATGGCTTGATGCCAATGGCTTTACCGTGATCAGAAGGATCAATACCCTGGATGATGTCATTCCTTCAGTTATCAGCAAGCTGGTCAATGACGTGCTGGTTCTTTACAAGGCTAAGGAAATATCATCCATTGACATTATCTATACACAGTTCATCAATACCATTACCTTTGAACCGTCAACCTTCCATCTTCTGCCACTGGATGTGCCGGAAGATCTGGAACAGAGAGAAATTGAACTGGTTCCTGACAGGGATACCCTGCTGGACTATCTGATCCCTCAGTACGTCGGATCAGTTATCTATGCAACCTTCCTGGAAGCCAAGACCAGTGAACATGCCGCCAGAAGAAGTGCGATGGACAACGCCAACCGCAATGCGGAGGAATTAATAGAAAGAATATCCCTGGAGTACAACCAGGCCAGACAGACGGCCATTACCCAGGAAGTCAACGAAATAACAGCCGGTGCTGATGCACTGTAGAAAGGAGTGCCATGAAGGATAATTACGGTGAAATAGTCCAGATCATCGGACCAGTCATTGATATCAGATTTATCAGAGAACTGCCGAAGCTTTACAATGCCATCAGCATTCCTTTTAACGATACGGTAATTACGGCTGAAGTTGAGCAGCACATCGGCAACGACAAGGTCAGATGCATTGCCTTAACCAGTACGGATGGACTGGTCAGAGGCATGGAAGCCATCGACACCGGGGCACCTATACGGGTTCCGGTAGGAAGAGAAGTGCTGGGCAGAATGTTCAATCTGCTTGGTGAGCCGATTGACGGTCTGGGACCGGTTAATGCCACCCGGAGGGAAGTCATTCATAAAAAGGCACCTTCCTTTGAAGAACAGAAGACCGAAGTTGAAATCATGGAAACCGGTATCAAGGTCATTGACCTGCTATGCCCGTATATCAAGGGCGGCAAGATCGGCTTATTCGGCGGTGCCGGTGTCGGCAAGACCGTGCTGATGCAGGAAATGATTCACTCGATCGCCACCCAGCATAACGGCCTTTCCGTTGTGGCCGGTGTCGGTGAAAGAACCAGAGAAGGCAATGATTTGTATTTCGAAATGAAGGATTCCGGTGTTCTGGATAAGACAGTGCTTGTCTATGGCCAGATGAATGAATCACCGGGTGCCAGAATGAGAGTTGCCCTCAGCGCTCTTACCATGGCTGAACACTTCCGTGATCAGGACAAGCAGGATATCCTGCTGTTCATTGATAATATCTACCGTTTCTCCCAGGCTGGATCAGAAGTATCCGCTCTGCTGGGAAGAATGCCTTCTGCCGTAGGTTATCAGCCTACGCTGGCTACGGAAATGGGCCAGCTGCAGGAGCGCATTACCTCTACCAAAAACGGTTCAATTACCTCAATTCAGGCAATTTATGTTCCGGCAGATGACCTGACGGACCCGGCTCCGGCAACTACGTTTGCCCATCTGGATGCCAAGACCGTTCTGGACAGAAAGATCGCCTCACTTGGCCTGTATCCGGCAGTTGATCCGCTGGAAAGCAGCAGCCGTGCCCTTGACCCTAACATTGTCGGTCAGGAGCACTATGATGTAGCTCAGGGCGTACTGCAGATATTGCAGAGATATCAGGATCTTCAGGACATCATTGCGATACTGGGCATGGATGAGCTTTCTGATGAGGACAAGATCATTGTCAACAGAGCCAGAAGGATCAGAAATTTCCTGTCTCAGCCATTCGCGGTAGCTGAAAAGTTCTCCGGTTATGACGGAAAGTTTGTCAGGATCGCTGATACGGTCAGAAGCTTCAAGGCCATTCTGGATGGCGGATATGACAGATATCCTGAATCAGCCTTCATGTTCGTAGGCCGGATCGAAGATGTGGAAGAAAAGGCGATGAGACTGTAATGTTTACACTGGAACTGGTTACCTACAAGGGAGTTTACCGAAAGATAAATGCGCAGAGCTGCAATCTTCCGACTCCGGATGGCCGCCGAGGCATATTGCCTAACCGCATGCCGATAATGCTTCCGATCTCCATTGGTGTGGTCAGTGTGCTGGAAGAGGATAATGTCAGAAGAAGATACACAGTTTCTGAAGGCATCTTCTACATCGGCAATAACAGGGCTACATTGCTGGCAGACAATATCGAAGATGTTGAACTGATTGATATTGACAGAGCCAGGGCATCTGAAGCCAAGGCCAGAAAGCGGCTGAAGAGTTCTGACAGGGACGCTGATATCCACAGAGCTCAGATCGCATTAATGAAAGCCATTAACAGAATCAAGGCAAAGGAAAGTGATTTGTAGAATCACTTTTTACTTTTCCTGACTGCAGGTAAAAATATCTGTTGATTATGAATAATGTTTTGTTTAGGATAGTTTTATGAGAGAAAGATCAGAAAAAGCCCGTATTCTGGAGAAAGTTGCCAGAAGAGCCATCATTCCCAAAGGAAGTGTGATGACGGAAATCATACTCAATTACCGCCGTTATCGCGGGAAAAGGCATCAGTACAGTCTCCCGCTGTTTCAGAAGCTTCAGCAGAACGTTGAACCGGTATTCAGTCACGATCTGCAGCTTTTCTACATGAATGTTGAAACCGGAAGCGATAAACTGATAATCTACCTGCACGGTGGAGCGTATGTCAGTGAAATACTGCCTTTTCACTGGATCATGCTGGATAAGCTGACCCGTCAGATCGATGATACATTCATCATACCTGATTACCCGCTGGCTCCTTTCAGCAACTACCGTGAGTGCTATGACAGGCTTACTGTTTTTTATAAGAAATGTCTGGAATATTACCGTGACCGCCGAATCATTCTCATGGGTGATTCAGCCGGAGGCGGGCTGGCTCTGGGACTGGCAATGTACTGGCATGCGTCAGGGCTCCCCGTACCGGAAAAGATGATCCTTCTATCACCATGGGTCGATCTGATCATGGACAATCCGGATATTGAGAATTATCTTTCCGTTGATCCGACACTGAAAAGAAGTGAACTGGCCATAGATGCTGCTTTCTGGGCAGATGGTACAGATCTTCATGATTACCGCCTTTCACCGCTGTATGGCGATCTCTCCGTGATCAGAGATGTTACCATGTTTACCGGAACTCATGAGATATTCTATCCTGACATCGTTAAAACCCATGAAAAGCTTCTGGCTGCCGGAGTAAAGAGTGAACTGGTGGTAGGATATCAGCTGAACCATGTTTATCCGGCCTTTCCGATTCCCGAAGCTGATGAGGCCATCAGCCATATTGCGGATATAATTCGTGATCTGTAAAACAAGAGTTGAATATCATGTGAAATAAAAACCTCCTGGAATTAAGACAGGAGGTTTATAGATTCTGTTATCAGTGAAACTGGAGGTCAGTCTTCGTCATCGTCAATCATGAAGTATTCCATGCGTGGCCTGATGTTCATTCTGTCAGGAACTTTCAGCTCCTGTTTTTCCAGCTTTTCCGTGTTGTTGACGATCTTTGTGAGAAGTCTGTTCAGCATGGTTTTTTCTTCGCCGTCAAGACAGTCGAATATGGTTTCCTGCTCAGCCTGCCGGTTGAGCTTTTCGTTTTCCTTAATGCCGGCTTCTGTCAGATGCAGCCTCTGAGCACGGCTGTCGTTTTCGTCAGGTGTTCTTTCAACATAGCCGTTGTTTTCCAGTTTTCTGACGATCTCTCCACCGGACTGCGGTCTGATTCCCAGGATCCCTGACAGTTCCTTCTGGGTGATCCCGTCATTCTGGGCCAGAATACCCAGGACTTTCTGCTGAGTGTCAGGATTGTTGCCTCTGATGAATTTTCTCTTTAACAGGGCGCCGACTCTTCTGTAGTTTTCTTTCAGTTCTCTGTTGTTTTCCATGACCAGTTCACATCCTTTTCATTATATTCATAAGGTACCTTATACTTATATTATATACCGGTTATAAACAATGTCAACAATACCGTTTTATGTTATATTATAGACAGAAGGATAAGGTGATGAATAATGTGTAAAACTGCAGTTAAGGAGGTATCTCTTTACCGTAACGGGTGCCTTGTAAAAAGAAGAGGAAGTGTGTCCCTGGTAAAAGGCAGACAGACAGTTGTCTTTGAAAACATACCTGATTCAATTGACCCATCAACTGTCCGTCTGGCATTGCCTGAAGGAGTTGCCGGAAGCAATATTCAGACTGAAGAACTGACTGCGCGGCAGAAGCAGGAAGTTACGGCTGAAATAAGAAAGAAGATCGCCAGAATTGATAAGAGCATTGAAATAAAGAATAAACAGATGGAGCTGCTTAATGCCAATGCGGATTTTTCCTCTAAGGAAAACGTCAATATGAATGATGTTGTCAGCTACATTGTTTCTCTGCCTGATCATCTGGAAAAACTCTATGATGAAACAGAGGAACTGAATGAAAGAAAAAAGGAACTGACAAAACAGCAGCAGGAACTGCAGAAGCAGACCAGCTGTTACCGCATCAGGGCAGACATTACGGCTGATAAGGAGGGAAACTGCCCGGTTGAATTACGCTATTATGACCGTAACCGGTGGTGGAATCCGGTATATGAGATCTATACTTCCGAAGAGGATGACACTCTCAGCATCAAGCTGAAGGCAGACATTTCCCAGAGGA
>CAMOMM010000069.1 GCA_946619805.1 uncultured Bacillota bacterium
TCCGCCACTCGAGCATGTAGCATTATTTTAACTTATTAATGCCTAAAAGTAAATAATGTTAATTGCGGTCAAATCTTATTTCTATTTCATCAGCGCTGATGTTCAGAGCATTTCTGACAACCTCGGAAATCTCTTTCTTATTGGTCTGGTGATCATATGAAACAACAATGTCCACAAAGTATTTGCTGAGCCTGCTGTTGAAGTGGAAATCGTGAAAACCCACGGAGGAATCGTATTCCTGCAGGGCATCAGCCAGGGTTTTACGCAGCCGAGCAAATTGCTGATCATCATCGGATGGGTCAGCGTGAAGGGTCAGCTTGATGCCGATTTTCCGGGCAACTTCCGTTTCCATGGCATCCAGAATGTCATGGGCCTGTTGCAGTGTCAGGGAAGCGTCCAGATCAATGTCGGCTGAACCAAAGACGATGTCCGGTCCGTAGCTGTGAATGCGCAGATCGTGAATGCCCTTGATTTCCGGATAATCAGTAAGGATCTTTTCCACTTCTTCATAGGTATTTTCACTGCCCGGCTGTCCCAAAAGCACGGAAGTCATTTCCATGAAGATGCCTAAGCCGTTGATAATGATGATTACGGAAAGAACAAGGCCTAACAAGGCGTCAAGGTATGGGGTAGTCAGCGGTGTCAGAACATAGCCGACAATGATGATGGCCGTAGAAGCGGCGTCGGAAAGTGAGTCAGTAACCTGAGCCTTCAGCGGGATCAATCCGCTTTCCTTATGCAGCTTACGGTAATACAGGGCCAGAGCTGCCTTGGCCAGCAGAGATATCACCAGTATGATGACAGCCAGCTTATTGAAGGCTACGGGAGCCGGATCAATGAAACGCTGAACTGAAGACTTAAGAAGGGACAGTCCGACAATTATTATCATTAAGGCTATTCCCTGTGACAGCATGTATTCAACTCGTCCATGGCCATAAGGATGTTCACGGTCAGCCGGCTTGCGGGCAATGCGATACCCAATGAAAATGAGAATGGCATTTCCTATGTCTGTGAGGTTGTTGAAGCCGTCAGAAAGAATGGCAATGGAGTTTGTCACAAAACCCGATACCAGCTTAACGGTACACAAAACAACGTTTACGCCTATTCCGGCCAGGCTGGCCTTTCTACTTATGCTTTCCTTATCCATAACACCTATTATAGTACAAAAAAACTTCCTGAGAACAGGAAGTTACATTACTTGACGGTTACTTCTGCGAAGACTTCATTGGTTTCTATGTCATACCAGGTAAAGGTTCTTCCTTCCAGCATCATGTAGCTGTTATGTGAACCGTCCTTAGGCAATGATACGGAACCCGGATTCATGTAGATCCAGTCTTCATGATCGCTGCAGGCCGGCACGTGGAAGTGACCGTTCAGCAGGATCTCGTGGTTGTGCAGCGGAATAGGATCTTTTTCGTTATGTTTGTGGCCATGGGTGGCATAAATGGTCAGACCGTTGACTTCCAGTACGATGTAATCAGCCATGATTGGAAATTCAAGAACCATCTGGTCGATGTCGGCGTCGCAGTTTCCCTGAACCGCCATGATGTTGTATTTTTCCCGGTTAAGGGCAGCAAATACTTCTTTTGGTGCATAGTCTTTAGGCAGCGGGTTTCTTGGTCCATGATAGAGCAGATCACCCAATAACAGCAGTTTATCAGCCTTGGATTCCTTGAATCTCTTAATGATCAGGTTGCAGTAATAGGCAGAACCGTGAATGTCAGAAGCTATCATTAATTTCATATCTGTGTACCTCGATTGCATAATAGCCAAATATTTGCCTAAAGTCAAACAAGTGAAAGCAATAACATTGACAATTGCAGGTAATCCGGCAATAATGATGTTGGAAATGTCCCAAATGGGACAGATTAAGGCGATATGAAACTAAATGATGTTACAAAAAACCAATTGTCAGACATTTGTTCAACATTCCTGTTTGAAGGGATGAGCATTGATGCCGTCTATGGAGTTCTTCAGGATGACAGAACAGTCTGCCAGAGCTATCAGAAAGGGGAGACGGTTTTCCAGCCTGAGCAGTACAGCCGTTCACTGGCCTATATTGTCAAAGGCAGTGCTTCCATCTCCATGGAAACGGGAAGCTCAGAAAGCTTTCCGATGCGCAAGATCGAAGAAGGAAGTTTCTTCGGAGTTGCCGCTCTGTTCAATGAGGAAACCAGATATGTTACAAGGATCAGTGCAGCGGCAAACATGAAGATAGTATTCTTCAGGGAGTCACTGGTGGAGGAATGCATCAGGAACAATGCGGATTTCGCAATGAACTATGTCCGTTTTCTGGGCAGCAGGATCCGTTTTCTCAACCGCAAGATCTCTCTTCTGGCCAACAGCTCTTCGGAAAGTTCCCTGATCGGATATCTGCTGAATGCAGCCAGCCGCTTCGGAGAAGAATTCAGACTGGAAGTATCCTACTCACAGCTGGCCAGAAATCTGAACATGGGAAGAAGCTCTCTGTACAGAGCGCTGGATGATCTGGAAAACAGAAACATCATCCGCCGATCCGGTCGAAACATCACATTAGTTAATTATGAAGCTTTGAAGAACAATTAGAAAAGAAGGGGTTATTATGAAAAAATTTATTACAGTCCTGATGGCATCATTACTGGCAGTCACCATGCTGGTGGGCTGCAAGCCAAAGGAAGAGCCAGCCGTCAGATATGACGTTAATTTCGGTGTCTTAAAGGGACCTACCGGTATTGGAGCCAGCTACCTGCTGGAGAAAAACAGCACCGGTGAATCACTGAATAACTATAAGGTAACAATAGAGGCAGAAGCCAATTCCATGATTTCCCGGATCGCTTCCGGTGCTCTGGATATTGCAGCTATTCCGACAAATGCAGCCAGCGCTCTTTATAACAAGACCAATGGCGATGTCAAGATCATCGCACTGAATACAGCGGGTGTTCTCTACATCCTGGAAAAGGGCAACAGCATTAACAGTGTTGCCGATCTGAAGGGTAAGATGATATATGCCGTAGGACAGGGTTCAAATCCTGAATACGTTCTCAAGTACATTCTGGAACAGAATGGTCTTAAGTATGATGAAGACTATCACATTGAATTCAGAGACAGCGCCGCAGTTACTGCTTCAGCAGCCAGCGGATCCCTGGATGTCTGCATGCTGCCTGTACCTGCCGCAACGACGGTACTCATCAAGAACAGTGAAATGCGTGTGGCATTAAGTCTGTCTGAAGAATGGGATAAGCTGAATAACGGAAGCACCCTGACAATGGGATGCATCGTTGTCAGAAAGGAATTCTATGAGAACAATAAGAAGGCTGTAGAGCAGTTCCTGAAGGAATATGAGGAATCGATCAATTACGTTAAGGCTAATCCGCAGGATGCCGGAGCACTGTGCGAAAAGTATGAAATCGTACCTTCTGCAGCAATTGCCACCAAAGCTATCCCTGATGCCAATCTGATTTTCGTATCAGGCAAGGACATCAGACCAACTATCGAAGGCTATTTCAAGGTTCTCTTTGATGCTGATCCAAAGTCAATCGGAGGCAAGTTACCTGGTGATGACTTCTATCCAGGAGAATAAATTACTTAAAAACGCAATATCCCGGCTTTTCTGGCTGCTGTTATGGCAGCTGGCAGCCCTTAAGGTTGGAAAGGAACTGATCCTTCCCAGCCCTTTTGCGGTTGTAAAGGCTCTGGGTAGACTGATCGTTACCGCTTCTTTCTGGCAGAATACCTTTACAACAATAGTACGAGTTCTTTCCGGTTACTGTCTGGGCATTGCCGTGGCAGTAATACTGGCTGTGGCTACCTGCAGCAATGATCTGGCGGATTCCCTGCTGTCACCGATCATCAGGATCATCAGAGCAACCCCGGTTGCCAGTTTCATCATTCTGGCTCTGTTATGGATGGGCAAAAGCAATGTGCCTGTTCTGATGTCGATGCTGATGGTGGTGCCGGTGGTATGGGAGAACATTGTTGCTCAGTATCAGGCCACTGACAGAGATCTTCTGGAGATGGCAGAGGCTTACAGGCTGTCAAAATGGAAGAAATTCAGATATATCTATGTCCCTTCGGCCTTTCCTGGTTTTCTGGCAGGCTGTCTGTCAGCCATGGGACTGGCGTGGAAGAGCGGGATAGCAGCTGAAGTACTCAGTCAGCCATCTCTGGCCATCGGTTCAAATCTGTATTATTCCAAGGTTTATCTGGAAACTCCTGAACTGTTTGCCTGGACAGCTGTGGTTGTCATTCTGAGCATGTGCATTGAAAAGCTTATAAGGAAATGGCTTTTCAGAGGTGTAGGCCATGAGAATAAGTAATCTTGATTTCAGCTATGATAATAAGCAGATATTCCAGGATTACTCACTGGAACCATCTGACGGCGTAACATGTCTGATGGGAGCCAGCGGGAAGGGGAAGACAACTCTGCTGAAACTGATGGCAGGCTTATTGAAACCGGATAAGGGAACTGTTGACATGGATAACAGGAGAGTGTCATTCATGTTTCAGGAAGACCGTCTGCTGCCGTGGTTAAATGTCAGGGATAACGTTCTGCTGGTAACTGACAGGGAAAAGGAAACTGATCAGCTGCTGGAAGAACTGGGTATAGATGGTAATCTGAAAATCAGTGAACTGTCAGGTGGCATGGCCCGCCGAGTTGCCCTGGCCAGATGTCTGATGTTTGAAAGCGACGTTCTGCTGATGGATGAACCGTTTAAGGGACTGGATGAAGCACTTGTGAAAAAAGTCGCTTCAATCATTATCAGGCAGAACAAGCCAACCATCGTTTCAACACATTCACTTGATGAAGTTGAAGCACTTGGCGGTGAAATAGTCAATCTGTAGATAAAGGCTATAGATCCGCTGTCTGATCTGAAAAGTGTAAACAGAAGATCAACAGTATTTTCCGGGATTATCGGCTGAAAACAGATTTTGCGAAAAATAACCAGTATGTTTGCAGGCACTTTTGTCTATAGTTGTCACACTGTAGCAAAAGTGCTTTAATTTGGGAGGGGTATATTTTATAATATATGTGACAAATATATCACTAGTTAAAGGAAAGGGATAATTTATGGCAAAACTTAGTGCAAGTGCAACTGCTAAGATCCTTGAAATCTGTGACCGTTATACGGATGAAAAGACTCCGTTAATGATGATTTTAAGTGATATCCAGAATGAGTACGGCTACATTCCTCTGGAAGTACAGGAACTGGTTTCTGCTAGAACAGGAATTTCTGTTGCTGAGATCTATGGTGTTGTAACCTTCTATTCATTCTTCTCCCTGACTCCGAAAGGAAAGTACATCGTAGGATGCTGTTTGGGCACGGCATGCTATGTAAAGGGAGCACAACAGATCATTGACAAGTTTTCAGATGTTCTGGGGATCAAGCCTGGTGAAACCAGTGCTGACGGACTGTTCACACTTGATGCTTTACGCTGTATCGGTGCCTGCGGTATCGCTCCGGCTGTAAGCATTAACGGACAGGTTCATCCTAAGATGACTGTAGACAAGGTCAAGAACATTGTTGATGAAATTCGCGCAAAGGAAGGTGCAGCTGCATGATCAGAACAGTAGAAGAATTTAACGCAAAAAAAGCTGTATGTACTGCAAATCTTGAAGCCAAGATCAGTGGCTCTGATGGAAGACGTCATATCGTTTTATGCGGTGGTACCGGATGCTTATCCAGCCATTCAGATCAGATCAAGGAAAGATTTGAAGAAGTATTAAAGGAAAGAGGACTGGAAGACAGAGCAACTGTTAACCAGGTTGGCTGTTTCGGTTTCTGTTCTCAAGGACCTTTCGTTAAGATCTATCCTGAAGATACTCTGTACCGCATGGTCAAGATTA